>NZ_JBEXMX010000028.1:0-59424 GCF_040610755.1 Gordonia sp. NPDC003585
GCCGGGCGTCCCGACGACGGGATCGCCTTCGGGGCGCTGCGCTGGAATCTGGCGGACTCGCCGTTGGCGCGGTTGCCGCTGCCGCCGATCGTGTTCAACTATCTCGGGGCGGGTGCGGCGTCGCGCCCCAGACCGCACACCGCTTCGGCAGCCGCGAATGCCGAGGACGTCGCCTACGCGCCGGTCGCCGACGCGCCACGCCTGCCTGGGTCGGTCCGCGGCGCGATGAACGCACCGGCGCTGACCGTGAACATCAACACCATCGGGAACATCAACACCGTCGGCGCCGGGACATCAGCAGCGGGCCGACGATTCGACATCGACCTCGCCGCGGCGCCGGCGGTGCTCGACACCGCGGCGCTGTCCGCCCTGGGCACCGAGATCGGCGATGTACTCGCGGAGGTGGCCGAGCACGTCCAAGCCGTCGGCGATCCGGGCCCGAGCCCGTCGGATATTCCGGGAACCGAGTTGTCGCAGAACGAGATCGACGCGGTGATCGCGCGATACCCGGGTGCGGGGCTGTGGGCTCTCTCGCCCCTGCAGCAGGGGTTGTTCTTCCAGACCGAGCTGATCGGACGACTCGCACCCGGCGCGGCCGCGCCCGACACGGCCACATCCGACGACGAGGTGATCGACCCGTATGTGATGCAGGCGGTGATCGAGCTCTCGGGTGACCTCGATGCGGAACGGATGCATGCCGCCGCCGCGGCGCTGGTGTCCGCGCACGGCGCGTTGCGCTCCGGCTTTCTGCGTACCGACGAGGGACACGGCCTCGCCGTCGTCGTTCCCGAGGCCGAACCAGGCTGGCGTACCGCGGATCTCGCCGATCTCCCGGTCGATCAGGCGCAGCGTCGTGCCGACGGGATCGCCGCGGCGGAGCAGCGCACGAGTTTCGATCTGTCCGCGCCGCCGCTGGTTCGATTCGTACTGGTCACGCTGCCCGGGGCCCGATATCGACTGGTGGTGACCAACCATCACCTCATCGCCGATGGATGGTCGTCACCGCTGCTGCTCGCGGGCCTCTTTGCGGCCTACCACGACAACGGACGACTTCCGGTTCCCGACCGTGACTACGGCGACTATCTGACGTGGGTGGCCGACCGCGACGTCGAGGCCGGCATCGCGGCGTGGCGCACTGTTCTCGCCGATGTCACGGGACCGACGCTGGTCGGGCGCGGTGAGATGCCGACGGCCGGGCAACCCGCGCTTGAGATCAGCCATCTCCTGGGGCCGACGACCGCGGTGGCCCTGGAGCGGTTCGTGCGGGAACACGAACTGACCGTGCCGACCATCATCCAATTCGCCTGGGGTGTGGTGCTTTCCCGCCTCACCGGCAGTGCAACCGTGGTGTTCGGTGAGACGGTGTCGGGACGACCCGCAGAGATAACCGGGGTCGAGCAGATGGTCGGCCTGTTCATCAACACCGTCCCGGTGGCACTCACTCTCGATGACGACGGCACCGTCCTCACGGCCGTCGCCGGCCTGGCCGCCGTCAAGACCGCCGTGCTCGATCACCAGCACCTGACGTTGCCCGCCATCGCATCGAGTGTCGGCCAACAGGAACTCTTCGACACGCTGACCGTGTACGAGTCCTATCCGGTCGATGCCGACGCGGTGTCCGGTACGGGAGCGGCCATCGGAGTCGACATCGCCGGAGTGCAGTTCTCGGACGCCACCCACTACCCGTTGACCCTGGTCGCCGCACCGGTTCGTTCGCCCGGTGATCCGTCGGCGGGCGAGGACGTCTCGCTGAATCTGAAGTACCTGCCGGCCGCCTTCGACGCGACGGTGGCCCGATCGATCCTCGAGACCGTCGCAGCCGTGCTGACCGCGGTCGTCGACGGTTCTGCCGGCACGGTCGGCGAACTCCCACCCGGCGGTGGGCGCGACGTCGGTGACCTGACCCCGGTGGGCCGGGAACCCGGGCACGCCCCGGTGCTGCTGCGTGAGATCTTCGCCGACTCGGCAACGAGATTCGGCGACGCGGTCGCTGTCGTCGCCGAAGGGTCGTCGCTGACCTATCGCGCACTCGACGCGGCGTCGAATCGACTGGCGCGGTACCTTCTCGACCGCGGAGTGGGGCCAGAGGTCCTTGTCGCCCTGGCATTGCCGCGGTCGATCGATCTCCTGACCGCGATCTGGGCGGTCGCCAAGACCGGCGCCGGTTACGTACCCATCGATCCGGAGTACCCCGCACAACGCGTCGCGCATATGATCGAGGACTCCGGGGCGAGCATCGGACTGACCCGGAGGTCGGCGGGCGAACTCCCCGATCGCGGATGGCAGTGGCTGCGTGTCGATTCGCCAGAGTTCCTCGACGAGGTCCGCGGCCACTCCGATACGGCCTTGTCCGCAACCGAACTGCCGACCACCCTGGTCGAGAACACCGCCTACATCATCTACACCTCCGGATCCACCGGGCGGCCCAAGGGTGTGGTTGTGTCCCACCGTGGCCTGCGCAACTTCGGGATCGAGGAAATGCGCCGTGCCGACCTGCAGGCCGGCTCCGGTGCGCACGTGCTGGGATTCGCGTCGCCGAGTTTCGATGCCTCCGTGCTCGAGTACCTGCTGGCCACCCTGTCCGGTGGACGACTCGTGTATCGGTCGTCGACGGCCGTCGGCGGAACCGAACTCGCCGAGTTGATCACGCGCGAGGCCATCACACACGGCTTCCTCACGCCCTCTGTGCTCGCGTCGCTGGAACCGGGCGCGTGGCCCTCGCTGAAGACCCTCTACGTCGGCGGTGAGGCGGTACCGGAGGTACTTCGCGATCAGTGGGTGGCCGCCGGACATCGCCTGCAGAACCTGTACGGCCCCACCGAGACCACCATCGGCATCACCATCAGCGGCCCGATGGTCCTCGGCGAGAAGATGACGACCGGCGGTCCGATCGACGGTGTCGACCTGCTCGTCCTCGACGACCGGCTGCGCCCGGTACCGTGGGGCTTCCGCGGCGAACTCTACGTCGCCGGACGCGGACTGTCGCGCGGCTACCTCGACCGGCCCGGTCTGACCGCCGATCGTTTCGTCGCGAATCCTTTTGGTGCACCCGGTGATCGGATGTACCGGACCGGCGACGTCGTGCGCTGGGTGCCGGCCGGTGACGGCCGTCCGGTGGTCTCCTACGCCGGCCGCAACGACGACCAGATCAAGATGCGTGGTCTGCGCATCGAGCTCGGCGAGATCGAAGCGGCGCTGGCCGACGACGTCGGTGTGGCAGCCGCAGTCGTGGTCGGACTCGACGCGGACGGCGAACTCGTGCCCACCGGTGTCGGGGTGGTCAGCGCATTGGCCGCATACGTGGTCCCGGTGGGCTACGGGCACACGACGGACGATTTCGACGCCGCCGCCATGGCGGAACGACTCGCAACACGACTGCCGGGACACATGGTTCCCGCGAGCATCACCGCCATTGCCGAACTTCCGCTGACTCCGGTCGGCAAGCTCGATCGCGCTGCTCTGCCCGCACCGGCACCCATGCATACGGACGCCTACGTCGCTCCGTCCTCCGCCGCGGAGGAAACAGCCGCGGCGGTGTTCGCCGAGGTCCTCGGTGTCGACCGGGTCGGCGTCACCGAGTCCTTCTTCCTACTCGGCGGCACCTCGCTGTCGGCGACGCGGGCGGTGGCCCGGTTGTCGTCGGCGCTGGACACCGAGGTCAGCGTCCGCGACCTGTTCGACGCGCCGACAGTGCGGTCGCTGGTTGCGCGGATCGGTGAATCCGACTCTGCCGCAGTGCCTCCGGTGGTGCCGGTACGGCCACGGCCGACCCCGATACCGCTGACCTTCGCCCAGCAGCGCATGTGGTTCATCAACCGCTTCGATCCCGATTCGCCCGCCTACAACCTGCCGCTCGCGTTGCGCCTGGTCGGGCCCGTCGATTCCGACGCACTGCGCGCCGCCGTGGGCGACGTGATGGCTCGGCACGAGGTGCTGCGCACCGTCTTCCCCGAGGTGAACGGTGTGCCGCAGCAGCAGGTCACCGCGGTAGAGGCGGCGCGCGCCGCACTGAACTGGGCCGTCGTCGACAGCGCGGAAGCTCTTTACGCTGCCGCCACCGCGGGCTTCGACGTCACCGCGGACCTGCCCATCCGGGTCCGGTTGTGGTCCCCGGACGCCGATTCGACGGTGGTGCTGGTGGCCCTGCACCACATTGCCGCAGACGGAGAGTCGTTGCGTCCCTTGGTCGGTGACCTGATCGCGGCCTACCGCGCCCGGGTCGCCGGTGGGCAACCAGACTTTCCCGACCTGCCCGTTCAGGTCGCGGACTACGCACTGTGGCAGCAACAGCACCTGGGCTCGATCGACGCGGTGAACTCGACGGTCGCCGGTCAATTGGATTACTGGCGTGGACAACTCGCCGGCCTGCCCGACATCGTCGAGGTGCCGACCGACCGCCCACGCCCTCCGGTCGCGTCCGGCGCCGGGGCCGACCTCGGATTCACGATCCCCGCCGACATCACCACCGCCGTCGCGGAATTGGCGCGGGCGCGCGCCATGACACCGTTCATGATCGCTCACGCCGCGCTGGCCGCCGCACTGGCCACCGTGTCGGGGGAGAGCGACATCGCTATCGGCACACCCATCGCCGGGCGTGGACGGGCCGAGATCGACGATCTGATCGGCATGTTCGTCAACACCCTGGTGCTGCGTACCGACGTTGCGGGCGACGAACGGTTCGCGACCCTGCTCGACACGGTGCGCACCACCGATCTCGACGCCTTCGCTCACGCCGATGTACCCTTCGAATCGGTTGTGGAGGCGCTGAATCCGCCCCGGACCGAGGCCGCCGCACCGCTCACCCAGATCCTGCTGTCCTTCGGTGAGGTGTCGGACACCGCGGCCGTCGCCGCACTCGACGACGCCGGCGTGGTGGTGGAATCCTACGATGTGGGCGTCTCGGTGTCCCGCGTCGATCTTGCGGTCACCCTCGATGCCGCCGACCTCTCCACGGATGTGCGGGGCCGGATCACCTACGCGACCGATCTGTACGAACCGGAGACCATCGGCCGATTCGCCGACCTCTACGTCCGGATGCTCGGCGCGCTGGTCCGTCACCCGGACATGGCGATCGGCTCCGTCGAGGTCCTCGACCCGGTCGCGCGCGCCGAACTCGTACCGGCCACCACCGGCCCGGGAGCGGGGGCGGGCACGATCGCCGGCTCGATGAGCACGGTCGCCGGCATTCGGGGCGATGCCATCGCGATCGAATCGGGCGAGCGTCGCATCACCTATCGCGAACTCGACCAACGAGCATCGCAGTTGGCACGGTTCCTGATGTCGCAGGGCGCCGGACCGGACACCTTGGTGGCGATCGGCATGCCGCGCAGCATCGAGGAGGTCACCGCGATGATCGCGGTGATCAAGTCCGGGGCCGGATACGTCCCGGTCGATCCCGCCTATCCGCAGGACCGCATCGTGCACATCGTGACCGATTCGCGGGCGCTGATCGGTCTCACCACCTCCGCCGCCCCCGACCTACCCGCGGCGGGTGCGATGAGGTGGCTGACGATCGACGACCCGGACACCGAGAACCTCTGGCAGGCATTCGCTTCCGGCCCCATCCAGAACGCCGAACGGGTGCGGCCCATCCTGGGCAAGGACATCGCCTACGTCATCTACACCTCGGGCACCACGGGCCTGCCCAAGGGCGTCGCCGTGACCCATCGCGGTGTGCGCAACTACGGCGTGGCGGCCTTCGCGCGGGCCGGCGCCGACGAGCACAGTCGCGTATTGCACTTCGCCTCACCGAGTTTCGACGCGTCTGTGCTGGAACTGCTGCTCGGCCTCCTCGGCGGCGGCACCGTGGTGATCCGCCCGGAGGAGATGATCGGCGGGCCGGAGCTGCGGGAGTTCCTGCTGCGCTCACGACTCACGCACGTCTTCCTGACCCCGAGTGTCCTGGCCACCATGGACCCGGTGCCCGCCGGGACATGGCGCGCGTTGCTGACCGGCGGCGAGGCGCTCTCGGCGTCGCTGCGCGACGAATGGGCCTCGCGCGTACCGATGTTCAACGGATACGGGCCGACCGAGGCGTCGGTGGCGGTGACGATCAGCGAACCCCTGAAGGTCGGAGAACCGGTGCGGCTCGGCACGCCGCTGCCGGGAGTCCAACTGCTGGTGCTCAACGCGCGGCTCAACCCGGTGGCCGTCGGTGCCGTCGGTGAACTGTATGCGGCGGGCCCGGCGCTGGCCCGCGGATACGTGCGTCGGATGGCGCTGACCTCCGAACGGTTCGTCGCCAACCCGTTCGGTTCGCCGGGCGAGCGAATGTACCGCACCGGGGACCTGGTGCGCTGGCGGTCCACCGAGTCCGACGGATACGTCCTCGAATACGCCGGGCGTGCCGACGACCAGGTGAAGCTTCGTGGTCTGCGTATCGAGCTGGGGGAGATCGAATCGGCGCTCGGCGGCATCGACGGGGTCGATGCCGCGGTGGTCGTCGGCGTCGGCGGTTCGGTCGCGACGTCGCTGGCCGCCTACTACTCGGGTGCAAGCGAGATCGACACCGCGGATCTGCGGGCCGCGCTGCGCCGCACGATGCCCGACTACATGGTGCCGGCGAGCTTCACCCATCTGCAGCGACTGCCGCTGCTGCCGTCGGGGAAGGTGAACAAGCGGGCGTTGCCCGCACCGGTCCTCGTCGCCGACGGTCCGCGCGCCGAACCCGTGGGTGAGATGGAAGCCGTTGTCGCCGAGGTCTTCTCGAACGAGCTGTCGGTACCTGCGGTGGATGTCACCACATCGTACTTCGAACTGGGTGGCAGTTCGTTGTCGGCGACCAAGGTCGCCGCACAGTTGCGCGACCGCCTCCGACGACAGCTGTCGGTCCGCGACATCTTCGACGCGCCGTCGGTCCGCGAACTCGCCGCGCTGCTCGACGACGCTGCCGCGGTGTCGAGTTCGCCGCTGACCGCTCGGCCGCGGCCGGCTCGGATCCCGCTGTCGGCGACCCAGCGTCGCATGTGGTTCCTGAACCAGTTCGACGTGTCGTCGAGTGCCTACAACATCCCGCTGCCGGTGCGGCTTCGTGGTGAGGTCGACCTCGACATCCTGCGCATGGCAGTGGGCGATGTCGTCGCCCGTCACGAGGTGCTGCGCACCCGCTACCCGTCCGACGACTCCGGTCCCTACCAGGACATCCTCGACGCCGACGATGCGCGGGCACAGCTCGATTGGGTCCAGGTTGGCTCACGTCAGGCCCTTCTCGACGCGGCGACCGGCGGGTTCGACGTGGCATCCGAGCTCCCGCTACGGGTCCGGGTACACGCGGCCGACGATGTGCAGGCAGGCGTGGACGATCACCTCGACGTGCTCATCGTGCTGCACCACATCGCCTTCGACGGCCAATCGACCGGGGTTTTCCTACGCGATCTCCTCACCGCCTACGCAGCTCGTGTCGCCGACCCCGACCGCAGCGGGCCGGTGCTGCCGGAATTGGACGTGCAGTACGCGGATTACGCGTTGTGGCAGCTGACCGAGCTGGGCGACGTCACCGACCCGCACAGCGAACTCGGGCGGCAACTCGCCTACTGGACAGACCATCTCGCCGGGCTTCCGGCCGTGACCGATCTGCCGATGGACCGACCGCGTCCTGCCGTCCTCGATCCGGCGGCGGGCCGTTTGCGGATCACGGTGGACCCCGAACTCGTCACCGGCCTGCGGGAGGTGGTGACACGTGAAGGTGCGACCGCCTTCATGGGATGGCATGCGGCACTGGCGGTGACCGTCGCCCGACTCGCGGCGACCACCGATGTGGTGATCGGTGCTCCCATCGCCGGCCGCGACGACGTCGCCCTCGCCGATCTCGTCGGGATGTTCGTCAACACCCTGATCCTGCGGACCGAGATCGACCCGGGTATGCCCGTCGCCGAGCTGCTCGCCGGGATACGCTCGATCGACGTCGATGCGTTCGCCCACGCCGACGTCCACTTCGAGCAGCTCGTGGAAAGGCTTGCGCCGCAGCGATCGACCGCACACGCACCGCTGTTCCAGATCGCGCTGACACATACCGTCGGCGACCTCGACACGGGCGGCCCCATCGACCTCGCGGCCGCCGGTGTGGTGGTGGAGCCGGTGGACCTCGATGTCGCGGAGGAGAAGGTCGACCTCACCGTCAGCGTGCACGAGGGTGAGACGGTCGACGTCGAATTCTCCTACGCGACGGCACTGTTCGACGAGCCGACGATCCGGCGCCTCGCCGACGTGTGGTTGCGGGTGATCGTCGCGATGGTCACCGACCCGGCGATCGCGGTGGGCGACATCGACATCGTCGGCTCCGCCGGTCCGGCAACGGTGCGCCCGAGCGATGAGCGCCGCGTCACCGCCCGCGGCGGTACGTCGGAAGCCGGCACCCTGGTCTCGATCCTGGCCGAACGCGACCTCGACCCCACCCATCCGGCGCTCATCTGCGCCGGCGACACCATCGACTACGCGGAGTTCGAAGCCCGCACCAATCGGGTTGCCCGCGCACTGATCGCGCGCGGCGTCTCGCCCGACGACGTGGTCGCGGTCGGGCTCGAACGCTCCATCGTCTCGGTGGTTGCGGTGTGGGGCGTCATCAAGTCCGGCGCCGCCTACCTCCCGATCGACCCGGCCTACCCCGACGACCGCATCGCCTACATGCTTTCCGATTCCGGTGCGCGAGTCGGGATCACCGATGCCGGTACGCGAGAACGGCTGGGCGACTCGGGTTGTGAGTGGCTCGCCCTCGACGATCTGCTCGATGCCGAGCACGACGGCGCGCAACTGCGAGCGGAGGAGCGTCGTGGGTCGGTCCGACTCGCCAACCTCGCCTACCTGATCTACACGTCGGGCTCCACCGGCCGGCCCAAGGCGGTGGGTGTGGCCAACGCGGGCATCGCCGATCTCGTGGCTGCTCACCGCGCGGTCACCGGCGCGCGCGACGACGATCCGGACACCCGCATCCTGCACGTCGCGTCACCGAGTTTCGACGCCGCGTTCTTCGAGATGATCTGGGCCATCGCGGCCGGGCACACCCTGGTCATCGCACCGCAATCCGATTATGCGGGCGACGCTCTGGCGGAGATCCTCGAACGCGACGAGGTGACCGACCTCGTCATCACACCGTCGGTGCTGGCCACTGTCGATCCCGACCGCGCGCCTGCGGTGCGGACGCTGGCCACCGCCGGTGAGGCCTGCCCGCCCGAACTGGTGTCCCGATGGGTTGCCCGCGGTCGCCGGCTCTTCAACTTCTACGGGCCGTCGGAGACCACGGTCTGGGCGACGCGGGCGCGGATGCTGCCCGACAAGCCGATCTCCATCGGACGGCCGATCGGCGGCTTTGCCGCGTACGTGCTCGACGCCCGTTTGCACGAGGTGCCCCACGGTGTGGTCGGCGAACTCTACCTCGCCGCGGACGGCCTGGCGCGTGGCTACCTCGGCAAGCCCGGGCTGACCGCGACGAGCTTCGTGGCCAATCCGTTCGGGGCCGACGGGTCCCGGTTGTACGCGACGGGTGACCTCGTCCGCCGTACCGCGGCCGGCGATCTGGAGTTCGCCGGCCGGTCCGATCATCAGGTCAAGATCAACGGTCAGCGTGTGGAACTCGGCGAGATCGAGGCCGTCCTCGCCGAGCAGCCCGGCGTCACCCAAGCGGTGGTGCTCGGTGACGAGGGTGCGGGTGGACGTACCCGCCTGATCGCTTATCTCGTTGTCCCTCACGGTGATGTGGATACCGGCGAGGTGAGTGCCGCCGCCTCGACACGGCTCGCCGCGCACATGGTGCCCGCAGCGCTGATCACGATCGCCGAACTGCCGCTGACACCGTCGGGCAAGCTCGACCGCGACGCACTGCCCGCACCGGATGGCGAGGTGGAGGCAGAGTTCGTCGCGCCCGACACCGAAACCGAACGCCAACTCGCCGAGATCGTCGCCGGACTCCTCGGCGCTGAACAGGTCAGCGTCACCGAGTCGTTCTTCGCGCTCGGCGGCGACTCGATCATGTCGATCCAGCTGTCGTCGGCGGCCAAGACGATCGGTCTGACCCTCTCGCCGAAGGACATCTTCGCCTACCGAACCGTCCGAGCGATGGCGCAGGCGGCGGCATCCGGCGACTCGACGCCACTGCTCGCCGAACCGGAGGGCGGAGCGAGCGGTGCAGTGCCGCTGCCGCCGATCGTCGGCTGGATGCTGGAGAAGTCCACGACACCAGACGATTACGCCGACTTCTCGCAGTCGATCGTGCTGGCCGCGCCCAGCGGCGTGAACGCCGAGAGCCTCGGTGCCGTGCTCACCGCGGTCGCGGACCGGCATCCCGCGCTCCGCGCGACGCTGTCCCCCGGAGATCCGGCCACCTACACCACCGGTGCCGTGCCGGCCGCCGCCGCGGTCCGGGTGTCGGTGGCACCGACCCCCAGCGCTCCCGGCACGCCCGAGTTCGACGACGCGATCCGGGCAACGCATGCAGAAGCTTTGGCGTGGCTGAATCCCGCTGCCGGGCAGCTGATCTCCGCTGCCCTCGTCGAAGGGCAGGAGTCCGCGGGTACCGCCGCCGGACGCATCGTCCTGGCCGTTCACCACCTCGGCGTCGACGTGGTGTCCTGGCCCATCCTCATCGAAGACCTCGCCACCGCATGGGCCCAGCACACGGCGGGCCGGCCGATCGAACTGCGTGCCGAGACCACTTCCGTCCGTGCGTGGTACACGGACCTGTCGGCGCAGGCGGCGTCGCGCGCCCGCGCCGAGGCCGAGTACTGGCGCGAGCGGCTGCCGGTGGCACCGGATTTCGGGGCACTCGATCCGATCCGAGACCGATTGCGCGAGAACGGTTCCACGTCGGTGGTGGTGCCGACAGAGCTGACCGACGCGATCCTCGGACCGGTGGCCGCGGCCTTCGGTACCGGCGTCACCGAGGTCATGCTCGCCGCGCTGGCACGCGCGGTGCGGGGTGGTTCGGACAACACTGCGCGCCTCGCCGTGCTGCTCGAGGGTCACGGGCGCGACGACGACATCGTGAGTGACCGCGCCGACCTCACCCGCACCATCGGATGGTTCACCACCATCGCGCCGGTCGTCCTCGACCCGGCGGCCGACATGGTCCACGCGGTCAAGGCGGCCAAGGAAGAACTCCGCGCACAACCCGACGGCGGGGCCGGATTCGGCATCCTGCGCTACTCGGCCGAATCCCCAGACCGTGACCTCGCCAACCGGCCGCTGCCGTCGATCGGTTTCAACTTCCTCGGTGCCGGGCGAACCGGATCCCCGGGCGAGACACCGCCTTCCGACGCACTGCTACCCGTCGCCGACGGCCCGACGCTGCCCGCCACCATATCCGGCGCGATGACCGCCGCCAATGTTCTTGCCGTCAACGTCAGTACCGTTCCGGTCGACGGCGGCCGGGAGCTGCGGGCGGACTTCGCCAACGCTCGCGCCCTGCTCGACGATGACGCCACCGCCGGCATCGCGCAGCGGTGGCTCGCCGAACTCGCCGCGGTGGCCGCGCAGGTCGCTGCCGACGGCGACGTGGGGCTCAGCCCGTCGGATGTGCCGGGTTCGACGGTGACGCAGGCCGACCTCGACGACCTCGCCGGCACCCACCCGGGCGCCGACATCTGGGCGCTGTCACCGCTGCAGCAGGGCTTCTACTTCCAGCACGAGATCGCCGAATCCGACGTCGATGTGTACACGACGCAGACCGTCCTGCGATTCGAGTCGACCGTCGACGCCGGACGACTGCGCACCGCGGTCGGCGAACTCTTCGGCGCGCGTCGCGTGCTGCGCACCGGCTACGTCCGCACCGACAGCGGTGCGGTGGTCGCGGTGGTACCGCCGAGCGTGGCCGTGCCGTGGCGGGTCGTCGAAGATGCCGACGTCGACGCCATCGCTGCCGCCGAGCGGGCGCAACCATTCGATCTCGGTGCGCCGCCGCTGGTCCGGTTCGTCCTGGTACGCACACCCGATTCCGACAGTCTGGTGGTCACCAACCACCACATCCTCTACGACGGCTGGTCGGGCCCGATCGTGCTCGCCGAACTGCTGGCGCGGTACACCGGTACGCCGGTGGCGGATTCGGCCACCGACTACGCGGCGTATCTCGCGCGCATCTCCGAGGTCGATCGCGACGAGAGCCTCGCTGCGTGGCGGTCGGTGCTCGCGCAGCTCGACGGACCGACCCTCGTGGGCACCGGAACCGGTGTGGCACAACCGGATGCGATGCCGACACAGCTGGCCACCCGGTTGGGTCCGGAGCTGACCGGCCGCATGGGCACGTTCGCGCGCACGCAGCAGGTCACCGTCAGCACCATTCTGCAGGCCGCGTGGGCGGTGTTCCTGTCGCGACTGACCGGCAACCGGGTGGTGTGCTTCGGCGAGACGGTGGCGGGCCGTCCCGCTGATCTCGACGGCGTGGAATCCATGGTGGGTCTGTTCATCAACACCCTGCCGGTCGCGGTAGACGTCGACCCGGTGGCCACGGTGGGTGAGGTGCTGGCCAGGATGCAGGCCGACAAGGTCACGGTGCTCGACCACCAGCACGTCAGTCTCGCCGAGATCGGACAGATCCTCGGCCACGGGACGCTGTTCGACACTCTGACCCTTCACGAGTCGTACCCGATCGATGCCGAGGGCCTGGCCGGTGCGGATGCCGGTGGCGGCGCACTGCGCATTTGTGACGTCGGCATGTACGACGCCACGCACTACCCGCTGAATCTCTACACCGCGCCGACCGGCGACGACATCACGGTCACGCTGAAGTATCTGCCGTCGGAATTCGGTGCGGCACAGATCGATGAGTTCGCGGCCACCTACGAACGCATCGTCGGTGAACTCATCGCCGATCCCGACCGGGCACTGGGCGACATCGACATCCTCACCCCGGCCGCGCGTGACGCGGTACTCACCGTCGCACGCGGTGCGGATCGGACCGACTCGGCCTGGGTCGCCGAGAATCTTGCGGATGCGGTTGCGGCGCAAGTTCTCCGAACCCCGGACGCCATCGCACTACGTTTCGGCGACCGCCAGGTCACCTACCGCGAGTTCGGCGATCGTGTTGCCGCACTTGCTCATACCCTGATTGCCGAGGGCGTGGGTCCGGACGTTCCCGTCGCGCTCTGCCTGCCCCGGTCGGTGGAGATGCTCGTCGCCATCCACGCGGTCGTCGCCGCGGGTGGCCAGTACGTCCCGGTCGACACCGAGACCCCGGCGGACCGGACGCAGTACATGTTCGACACCGCGGGCGTCGAACTGGCCCTGGTGATGGCCGACGAACCGGCGCTGCGGTCCACGTCCGCGCGGACACTGACGATCGACGCGAGTGCCCCGCTCGAGGTGACGGCCACGAGTGTGACCGACGCGCAACGACACTCGCCGCTAGACCTGTCGAATGCGGCCTACACCCTGTTCACCTCGGGATCCACCGGACGCCCCAAGGGTGTGACGCTGCCGCACGATGCCGTGGTGAACCGCCTGCGCTGGGGTCTGTCCGAACTGCGCTGGGGCCACGCAGATGTGGTGATCCAGAAGACCCCGTACACCTTCGACTGTTCGGTCACCGAGTTGTTCGCGCCGCTGATGGTGGGCGCCACCCTGGTGATCGCTCGGCCCGGCGGGCATGCCGACCCGATCTATCTGGCCGAGCTGGTCGCCGAGACCCGGGCCACCTCGGTGCATTTCGTGCCGTCGATGCTGGCGGTGTTCAACGACGTCGTCGGTGGTGTGCCGGGGCTCGTCGACGGGCTGGACACACTGCGGTATGTGTCGACCACCGGTGAGGCACTGCCGCCGGCTGTTGCGGCCCGTACGCACGAGTTGATCCCGGGAGCGGAGTTCTACAACCTGTACGGTCCCACCGAGGCGGCTGTCGAGATCACCTACGCCAAGCTGGCCGGTGACGAGTCCGTGGTCCCGATCGGTGTGCCGGTGTGGAATTCGACCGCCTACGTGCTCGACGAGCGATTGCGCCTCGTCGGCCCGGGTATGCCCGGCGAGTTGTATGTCGGCGGTGTGCAGTTGGCGCGAGGCTATGCGGCGCGCCCCGATCTGAGTGCCGAGCGATTTGTCGCCAACCCGTTCGGTGAACCGGGCGGACGGCTCTACCGCACCGGCGATCTCGTCCGGTGGTTGCCGGGGCCCGATCCGACGCTGGAGTATCTGGGCCGCACCGACTTCCAGGTGAAGCTGCGCGGTCAGCGGATCGAACTCGGGGAGATCGAATCGGCGATCGCCGCCAGTCCCGGAGTCGTGCATGCGGCGGCGACCGTGGTGGCCGGCCCCGGTGGGACGGAGCATCTCGTCGGCTACTTCGCGCCGTCCGGTGTGGCGACGGATGTCGTGAAACAGACGGTGGCCCAGGCGCTCCCTGAGTACATGCGGCCGTCGCTGTGGGTGCCGCTGGCCGACGTGACACTCAACACCGCGGGCAAGCTCGATCGAAAGGCATTGCCCGATCCGGAGTTCGGCGCGCAGGACGAGTACCGTGCGCCCGCGCCCGGTGCCGAGACCGCGGTCGCCGAGCTTTTCGCGGAACTGCTCGGGGTGACCCGCGTCGGGGCCGACGACGACTTCTTTGCCCTCGGTGGCAACTCGCTGTCGGCGACCCAACTGTCCGGGCGATTGAGCGCCCTCACCGGCAGTCGGGTGGGGGTCCGAACCCTGTTCGAGGCACCGTCACCCGCCGCACTGGCCGCGGTTCTGCCCGTCCTCACAGCTCCGCACGACGCTGCGAGAGAGGTGATGTCCGATTCCGTGCAACCTCGCCCCGACATTCTTCCACTGTCGCTTGCGCAGCAGCGGATGTGGTTCCTCAACCAGTTCGACCGTGGCTCGGCGGCCTTCAACCTTCCGTTCGCGTTGCGTCTCGTCGGGCCACTCGACGTCGAGGCGATGCGCGCCGCGGTCGGCGATGTGCTCGAACGGCACGAGGTGCTGCGGACCCGGTATCCGTCGACCGACGGGCGTCCGCGCCAGGAGGTCGTTCCCGCCGAGACAGCTCTCGCCGACGCCGGCATGCAGGTCACCGACGTCGCGCCCGATGAACTCGCGGCAACCATCGGCACTTTCGTCGCCCAGCCGTTCGACGTGGCCACCCAGATACCGGTGCGCAGCGCGCTGTTCCGCACCTCGGGTGACACCGGCGCGACCGAGCACATCCTGGGCGTCGTCATGCATCACATCGCGTCGGACGGAGCGTCGTTCGCGCCGCTCGCCGCCGATCTGGTCGCTGCCTACACCGCTCGCGTCGATGGCGCCGCACCCGACTGGGCGCCGTTGCCACGACAGTTCGCCGACGTCGCGGTGGCGCAGCGCGAACGCTTCGGCGAGCTCGACGACCCGTCGTCGGAGCTGGCCACCCAGCAGAAGTACTGGCTGGACCGACTGGCCGGACTGCCCGATGTTCTCGATCTGCCCACCGATCGTCCGCGCCCGCCGGTCGCCACCATGCGCGGCGCCACCCGCACCTTCGACGTCGGCGCCGACCTCGTCGAACGCGTCCGCGCACAGGCCCAGGCCGCCGGTGTCACGGACTTCCAGTTCGCCCACGCGGCACTGGCGCTCCTCCTGTCGCGGGTGTCCGGGTCCACCGACATCGCGATCGGCACGCCCACCGCCGGACGCGCCGACCCGGTCACTGCCGGGATGGTCGGCATGTTCGTCAACACCCTCGTCCTGCGCACCGAGGTCGAGCCGACCACCACGGTCCGCGAACTACTCGGCGCGGTGCGGAAAGTCGACACCGAGGCGCTCGATCACGCCGATGTGCCGTTCGAGTATCTGGTGCAGGCACTGGCCCCGGTGCGGTCGGAGGCACACACGCCGCTGTTCTGTGTGCAGCTCGCCTTCCAGAACTTCGAGCGGGCCACCGCGGAACTGCCCGGCGGCCTCGTCGTCGAGCAACTCGAGTCGGATACCGCCACCGTCCAGACCGATCTCACCTTCGTCCTCGGCCCCGATCCGACCGGACACCACGGCTGGACCGGCCAGTTGTCTTATGCGACAGACCTGTTCGACGATCCCACCGCGGGTGAGCTGATCGAGCGTTACCTGCGGGTCCTCGACGCCATGACCACCGGATTCGACACGCTCGCCGGAGATCTCGACATTCTGTCGACAACAGAACGAGACCGCCTGGGCGCCGAGTCGCAGGGACCCGACGTGACACTTGTCGCCGGCACCCTCGCCGATCACATCACTGCGCCGGTGCACGCCGACGGTGTTGCCGTGGTCTTCGGCTACCGGGAACTGAGTCACCGTGAGTTCGGGGTCCGAGTCGCCGGCGTCGCCCGTGACCTCGTCGCCGCCGGCGTGGGGCCCGACATGGCTGTCGGAGTGTGCATCCCACGCTCGGTCGAGATGATGATCGCGATCCACGCCATCGTCGTGGCGGGCGGACAGTACGTGCCCATCGACCTGTCCACACCGGCCGAACGCGCCGAATACATGATCACCACTGCGGGTGCGCGGCTCGTCCTCATTTCCGCCGACGGGTCGGCGACACCCGAGATCCACGATGCCATTCGCGCGGCGGGTGCCACGGAGTACGTCGTCGACGCCAATGGCGAGGCCGACCTGAACACCGCGCCGTTCGAACCCGAGGAGCGGACCGCGCGCCTGCACCCCGACCACGCGGCGTACACGCTGTTCACGTCCGGGTCCACCGGACGACCCAAGGGCGTGACCCTCAGTCACCGTGCGGTGCTGAACCGCCTGTGGTGGGGGCTACGGGAATTCGGCTGGGCTCCCGACGACGTCATCCTGCAGAAGACGCCGTACACCTTCGACTGCTCGGTACCGGAGCTGTTCGGCCCGTTCATGATCGGCGCGCAGATGGTCCTCGCGCGCCCGGGCGGTCACGCCGAACCGCGATACCTCGCGTCGCTGGTGGCGCAGCGGCAGGTCACCTCGATCCACTTCGTGCCGTCGATGCTGTCGGTGTTCGCCGAGGTGCTCGGTGAAGCGGGGATGAGCCGGCTGACCACGCTGCGTTACCTGTACACCACCGGCGAGGCGCTGCCACCGGCTCTTGCCCGCGAGGTGGACTCCGCGCTCGATGTGGCCTTCTACAACCTGTACGGCCCCACCGAGGCGGCGGTCGAGATCACCTATCAGCGCGTCGAGCGCGACGCCGACACGGTTCCGATCGGCATCCCGATGTGGAATTCGTCTGCACTGGTGCTGGATTCGCGGCTGCACCCGGTGCCCGACGGTGTGCCCGGCGAGCTGTACCTCGGCGGGGTGCAGCTGGCCCGGGGCTATGCCGCGCGTCCCGACCTGACCTCCGACCGGTTTGTCGCCAACCCGTTCGGGCCGGCGGGGGAGCGGATGTACCGGACCGGAGACCTGGTGCGCCGGCGCCGCGACGGTGTCCTGGAATACCTGGGCCGCACCGATTTCCAGGTGAAGTTGCGCGGGCAGCGCGTCGAGTTGGGCGAGATCGAGTCGGTGCTCGCGTCGGCGCCGGGCGTGGTGCATGCCGCCGCCACCGTGATGACGGCGCCGGGCGGAGCCGAACACCTCGTCGCCTACCTGGCCGGCGCGACCCCAGACGCCGACATCGATCTCGACGCAGTCAAGAACACCGTCTCGGCGGCGCTGCCGTCGTACATGCATCCGACCGCGTGGATGGTTCTGGACGACATCGCCCTCAACACCGCGGGCAAACTCGACCGTAAGTCGCTGCCCGCACCGGTTTTCGCGGCCGAAGCCGAGTATGTGGCACCCGCCGACTCCGTCGAGGAAGCGGTCGCCGAGATCTTCGCGGACGTCCTCGGCGCCGAGCAGGTCAGTGTCACCGAATCGTTCTTCGACCTCGGGGGCACGTCGCTGTCGGCGGCGCGGCTCGCTGCGCGGGTGGGGGAGGCCTTCGACACCGACCTCCCGGTCCGGGCCGTCTTCGACGCCGAGACCGTGCGAGACCTGGCGCGCAGCATCAACGCCGGCAGTGGAGCCCGCACGCCGATCGTCGCGGGCGAGCGTCCGGAAGCGGTGCCCCTTTCGCTTGCCCAGCAACGCATGTGGTTCATCAACCGGTTCGAACCCGCGTCGCCCGCCTACAACATCCCGGTGGCGCTGCGCCTGACCGGACCGCTCGACGTCGACGCTCTGCGCGCCGGCTTCGACACCGTCTTGGCGCGACACGAAGTGCTGCGCACCGTCTTCCCCGATCGGGACGGTGTCGGGTACCAGGAGATACTCGGGCCGCAAGAGGCCTCGGCTCGGCTCGACTGGCGTGTCGTCGACTCCGCCGACGAGGCGATGGCCGCGGCCACTCGCGGATTCGACGTCACCTCGGAGCTGCCGCTGCGAGTGCGAGTCTCGTCGACCACGGTCGGCGGGGTCGCAGAGCATCTGCTGGTGATCGTGCTGCATCACATCGCCGGCGACGGCCAGTCCGGCCCGGTCCTGGCGCGTGACCTGCTCACCGCCTACGCGGCGTCGGGGCGCGGCGAAGAACCGGATCTCGCACCGCTGGAGGTGCAGTTCGCCGACTTCGCGATCTGGCAGCAGCGGGAACTCGGCTCGGTGGACGATGCGGACTCCGTTCTCGGTCAACAGATCTCCTACTGGCGTGACCAACTCGACGGTGTGCCCGAAGCGCTCGACCTGCCGTCGGACCGGGCCCGCCCGGCGGTGGCGACCCTGCGCGGTGCTGCGGCAACATTCGACATCGGCGAGGACACCGTCCGTGGAATCACCGAACTGGCCCGCGCACACGGGGTCACGCCGTTCATGGTGTGCCATGCCGCGTTGGCAGTGCTGCTGAGCAGGGTGTCGGGGTCGGCGGACATCGTGATCGGCAGTCCCATTGCCGGACGCGGTCAACGGGTGCTCGACGACCTGGTGGGCATGTTCGTCAACACCCTCGTGCTGCGGACTCCGCTGCAGCCGGGGAGCGGGTTCGACCAGCTCCTCGAGCAGGTACGACGCACCGACCTCGACGCTTTCGCGCATGCCGATGTGCCGTTCGAGTCCCTGGTGGATCTGCTCGATCCCGTTCGGTCGGAAGCCTTCGCGCCGCTCGCGCAGGTGCTGCTGACCGTCGAGGACACGGCGCCGACAGCACTGAAGCTCGACGACCTGCACGTCGAGGTCGTCGCGACCGAGAACGCCTCGGCCAAGGTGGATCTGACGGTGGGGGTGGCGCTGGGTGCGGCCCCAGGTGGCACGCAATCCGGCGGCACGCTGTCGGTCGTGTATGCCACCGACCTGTTCGATGCGCCGACGATCGAGACGTTCGCCACCCGGTATCTGAGGGTCCTCGACGCGATGATCGCCGACCCCGCCGCCGCTCACGACGGCGTCGACCTGCTCCTGCCGCAGGAACGGGCGTTGGTGTTGCCCGCATCGGACCGGGTGGATGCCACGCCGTTCCTGCTGCCCGAGTTCCTCGCCGAGGCGGCCGCCGCTGTTCCCGCCGCGGTTGCGGTGGTCGACGCGGAGATGCAGTTCACCTACCGCGAACTCGATGAGCAGAGCAATGCGCTCGCGCGCGAACTGATGTCGCGCGGCGTCGGGCCCGACACGGTGATCGTCAGCGGCCTGGCGAGATCGGCAGTCCAGCAGTTGGTGCTGTGGGCGGTGGCCAAGACCGGAGCCTGCTACGTGCCGGTGGATCCGCGCTACCCCGTCGAGCGGGTGGCCGGCATCGTCGCCGACAGCGGCGCACGGATCGGTATCACCGAACCGTCGAGCGTCGGATCGATGCCGACGCTGCTGGATTGGCTCGTCCTCGATCGGGAGACCAGACGCCGTATCACGGCCGTGCATTCGACCTCGCCGATCACCGACGCCGAACGCGGACGCGCTATCGCCACCGACGACGCCGTGTACATGATCTTCACCTCCGGCTCCACCGGCCGGCCCAAGGGCGTGACCGTCAGTCATCGCGGCCTCGCGAATGTGGCTGTTACGCTTCGCGATCACCACCACTCGATCGGTGGTGCGCGCTGGCTGGGGGTGAGTTCCCCGGCCTTCGACGCCGCGATGATGGAACTGCTCGGCACCTTCTGTGCGGGTGGCACTCTCGTGGTGGCACCACCGCACGTGTTCGGTGGACGGGAACTGGCCGACTGGATTCTGCGCCACGAGGTGACCCACGGCTTCATCGTGCCCAGTGTCGCCGCGTCCATCCCGGCGCCGGACACGCTGCCGTTGCGTCACCTGCTGTTGGGTGGGGAGGCACTGTCGGCCACCGAACTGGCCCGGTGGGCCACTCCTGGCCGGTCGGTCTACGACGTCTACGGTCCGACGGAAGCCACCATCATCTGTCTGACCACCGCGGCACTGGCATCCGGCGATCCGATCACCTTGGGCCGCACCATGATCGGCACCCGGGCACTGATCCTCGACGATCGTCTGCAGCCGGTACCGCCGGGCGTCGACGGCGAGCTCTACCTGACCGGTGCCAGCTTGGCCCGCGGATATCACGACCGTCCGGGGCTGACCGCCGAACGGTTCGTCGCCAACCCGTACGCACCGGGCCGGATGTATCGCACCGGTGACGTGGTGCGCTGGACGTCCACCGGCGACGTCGAGTACGTGGGCCGGTCGGACTTCCAGGTCAAGTTGCGCGGGCAGCGGATCGAACTCGGCGACATCGAAGCGGCACTGACCACGCACGATGCCGTCGAGAAGGCCGTGGTGATCGGAGTCGGCGAACCGGTGGTCACCGCACTCGCCGCCTACGTGGTCACCGCGGCCGATCCGAAGGACCTGCGTGACCATCTGGTGGATACGCTTCCCGCGCACATGGTTCCGTCGTCGATCACCGTGCTCGACGACCTGCCGCTGACCCCGGTCGGCAAGCTGGACCGGCGCGCCTTGCCCGCGCCCGACCTCACCGCCCTCGTCACCGAATCCGTCGCACCGGTGGGTGCGGTGGAGATCGCGATCGCGGGCGTGTTCGCGGAAGTCCTCGGCGTGAGCGAGGTCGGTGCCACGGAGTCGTTCTTCGACCTCGGCGGCAACTCGCTGTCCGCGACACGGGTGACTGCACGCGTATCGGAGACCCTGGGCGTGGACGTCGCGGTGCGCGATCTGTTTGCCGCCCCCACCGTCCGCGGGCTCGCCGCAGTGGTCGGCGACGCGCGGGCCTCCGACGTCGAACCCCTTGCCCCACAGGCGCGTCCGGAGCATATACCGCTGTCGTTCGCGCAGCAGCGGATGTGGTTCATCAACCAGTTCTCGCAGGCGTCGGTGGTGGCCTACAACGTGCCGTTCGCGTTGCGGCTCACCGGAGAGGCAATCGACGATGTCGCCCTGCGGGCCGCGTTCGGCGATGTACTGGCGCGTCACGAAGCGTTGCGGACGATCTTCCCGGCCGACACCGATGGTGTTGCGTATCAGCGCATCCTGCGGGCGGACGAGGCGATCGCGGCGTTGCACTGGAGTCAGCTCCACGCGGGTGGCGCGGTCGAGAACGCGATCAACGAACTGACGCTGGCGCCCTTCGACGTCACCGTCGACCTGCCGCTGCGTGTTCGGCTCATCACGGTGGCGCCGGAGGACGCCGTCCTGGTGGTCGTGGCGCATCACATCGCGGCCGACGGCGAGTCGCTCCTGCCGTTGGTTCGGGACGTGCTGACCGCCTATGCGGCGCGTCGGTTCGGTGTCGCCCCGGACTACCCGCCGCTGCCCCTGCAGTACGCCGACTACGCGATCTGGCAGCGTCGGGCGCTCGGGGCCCTGGACGACCCGGAGTCGATTGCCGCCCAGCAGGTTTCCGAATGGGCAGATCGGCTGTCCGGCCTGCCCGATGTGCTCGACCTCCCCATCGACCGCCCCCGACCACGGGCCGCGTCGATGCGCGGCGACGCGGTGGCCTTCGCGGTCGGTGCCGATGTTCGCGCCATGGTCACCGAGGTCGCGCGCCGGCACGGGGCGACCGAATTCGTGGTGGTCCATGCCGCCCTGGCCGTGTTGCTGGCGCGGATGACCGGCTCCGACGACATCGCCATCGGCACCCCGACCGCGGGCCGCGGCCGAGCCGACCTCGACAATCTGGTCGGCATGTTCGTGAACACCCTGGTGTTGCGCACCCAGGTGGAGCCCGACGTGCCCTTCGACGACCTGGTGGCGCAGGCCAAGGACGTCGACGTGGCCGCGTTCTCGGCGGCCGATGTGCCGTTCGAGCATGTCGTGGAGGCGGTCAACCCGGTGCGCTCGGAAGCGTTCGCGCCGTTGACGCAGGTGATGCTGACCTTCGATGACAAGCAGCGACGCGACGCCACCACCGGGCCACTGCGGATCGAGCCGCTCGAGCCCGGTGCCCCGTCGGCCAAGGTGGACCTGCAGTTCGTGATCAGCGCCGCACCGGACAGTCACGACGCCATCAGCGGTTATGACGGTCACATCGTGTACGCGACCGACCTGTTCGAGCGGGCGACGATCGAGGCCCTGGCGTGGCGTTTCGAAGTCTTGCTGCACGCTCTGCTCGAGGAACCGCAGCGTGCGATCGGCGACCATCCGATACTGACCACCACCGAGATCGACCGCCTGCAGGCGACTCCCGAACCGGTGACCTCGACCGTCAATGCCGCTGCGACCCTGGTGGATCTGTTCGCCTGGACTCACCACCAGCACGCGGCACGGCCCGCCGTGACCGCAGGCGCCCACACCGTCGACTATGCCGCGCTGGATGCCCGACGCCGACGACTCGCCGCGAGCCTGCAACAACGCGGGGTGCGTCCGGGCGATCTCGTCGGCATCGCGATGTCGCGCGACACCGACCTGATCGCCACCATTCTGGCCGTATTGAGCTGTGGCGCAGCGTATCTGCCGCTGGACACCGGTAATCCGGCGCAGCGGCTGCAGTTCATCGTGTCCGACGCCGCACCCGTCTGCGTGGTCACCGACGATTCCACCGCATCGGCCATCGGTGCTCTCGGTGTCGATCTGGACGTGGTGCACGTCGACGAGCTGGCGGTACCGGGATTCCTGCGTCGCGTCGACATCCGCCCCGACGACCGCGCGTATGTGATCTACACGTCCGGGTCGACGGGAACCCCCAAGGGCGTGGAGATCACGCATCTCGACGTCGTGACTCTCATGGATGCGGCGCGCAGCGAGTACGACTTCCGGGCCGACGACGTCTGGACGATGTTCCACTCCTACGCCTTCGACTTCTCCGTGTGGGAGATGTGGGGTCCGCTGCTGTCGGGTGCGCGGTTGGTGGTGGTCGACCGTGACGTCGCGCGATCGCCGGACGAGTTCCTGACGTTGGCCGCCGAACAGGGCGTGACCGTGCTGAACCTCACGCCGTCGGCCTTCTATCAGTTCGCCGACGCACGTCGTCGACGCCCGGGCCCACTCTCGTTGCGGTACCTCATCTTCGGCGGCGAAGCCCTCAGCTTCGACCAAGTGGGCCGCTGGTTCGACGACCACCCGGACGAGCCGACGCGCCTGGTGAACATGTACGGCATCACCGAGACCACGGTGCACGTCAGCTTCCGCGAGCTGACTCGCGCCACCACCGACGCGCGCGGCCCGAGCTTCATCGGACGCCCACTCTCGTCGTTGAACCTCCGGATCCTCGACCGCCGGCTTCGTCCGGTACCCGATGGTGTTCCCGGCGAGATCTACGTCGCCGGTGGGCAACTGGCGCAGGGTTACCTCAACCGTGCCGCGCTGAGCGCCACCCGATTCGTCGCCGATCCATCGGGTGTGCCCGGCGAACGCCTCTACCGCACAGGCGATCTGGGCCGGCGGGTTCGCGGCGACATCGAATACCTCGGACGCGGAGACACCCAGGTGCAGCTGCGCGGCTTCCGCGTCGAGTTGGGTGAGATCGAATCTGCAGTGACCCGCCACGACGGTGTCGCCGCCGCTGCGGTCACGGTGATGACGGCACCGGGCCGCGGGCAGCAGCTGGTGGCGCATGTGGTTGCCGATCCGGGCACCGACCTCGATACCGATGCCCTGCGGGCAGCCCTCGGGAAGAGCCTGCCCGGCTACATGATCCCCGACGCGGTGGTCGCGATCGACGCGCTGCCGCTCACGGCGAACGGCAAGCTCGACCAGCGTGCGCTGCCCCTACCGGATTTCGCGTTCTCGGCGGTCGGCGAGGTGGCCGACGGCCCGATCGAGGAAAGCGTCGCATCGATCGTCGCCGACGTCCTCGGACTCGACGAGGTGGGCGCCACCGCGGTGTTCTTCGACATCGGCGGCAACTCGCTGTCGGCGACCCGGGTGGCGGCCCGGGTGAGCGAGGCGTTCGGCGTGTCCGTCACCGTGCGTGATCTGTTCGAGGCGCCCACGGTCCGAGGTCTCGCCGCGCGCGTCGTGAGCGCGGGCGACGGCGTCTCCGGCAGTGCTGCGGGCCCGGCCCCGCTGACCGCACGCTCACGGCCCGAACACATCCCACTGTCCTTCGCGCAGCGGCGCATGTGGTTCGTCAACCAGTTCGACACCGCGTCACCGGCCTACAACATCCCGATCGCGTTGCGGCTGACCGGTCCTCTCGATCCGGCCGCTCTGCGTGCCGCGATCTCCGACACCATCACCCGGCACGAGTCGCTGCGTACGCGTTACCCGGCGATCGACGGTGTCCCGGAGCAGGTGATCGTCGACGTGCCGACCGCGCTGGACGAACTCGTCTGGCACCAGAGTGCCGATGCCGACGAGGCGATTGCGCTCGCGGGCAGCGGATTCGACGTCACCGGTGACCTGCCGATCCGGGTGGCCCTGGCCACCGACGGCGCCGACGAGCACGTTCTCGTCATTGTCCTGCACCACATCGCCGGTGACGCCGAGTCGATGCCGATCCTCGCGCGCGACGTGATCACCGCCTACGCCGCGCGCACCTCCGGTGGCGTCGCCGACGACTCGCCGGTGCTGCCCGCACTCACCGTGCAGTACGCCGACTACTCGCTGTGGCAGCGGGAGACGCTCGGTGCGGCCGACGATCCGTCGTCGGTGCTCGGGGCGCAGTTGGCCTACTGGACGACGCGTCTCGCCGGGCTGCCCGACGTGACCGAACTCCCCGCCGACCGTGGCCGACCCGCGGTGGCCGACCCCACCCCCGGCGTCCTGACCTTCGATCTGGGCATCGATCGCAGCGCGCGCGTCACCGCGGTCGCCCAACGTGATTCGGCCACCCCGTTCATGGTGTGTCACGCCGCGCTCGCCGCGACCGTGTCCCGGCTGGCCCGCACCGACGACGTCGCCATCGGAGCGGCGATCGCCGGCCGCGGCCAATCCGGCACCGACGACCTGATCGGTATGTTCGTCAACACCCTCGTCCTGCGCACACACCATCGGGCCGGTGACACCGCAGGGGAACTGATGCGTCAGGTGCGCGCAACGGATCTCGACGCGTTCGCCCATGCCGACATCCCGTTCGAGGCGCTTGTCGACGAACTCGCGCCGCAGCGCTCCACGTCGCACGCACCGCTCTTCCAGATCGGCATGAACTATCTGAGCGGCTCCGCGTCGACCGCCGATACGGTTGCGGGTCTGACGATCACACCCGTCGAGCAGGGGCCGGCGTCGTCGAAGGTCGACCTGACGGTGGCCTTCAGCGAGGTGCGCGAGCCCGGCGGTGCGCGGATCGGCGCCGAGATCACCTACGCCGCAGCCCTGTTCGACGAGTCGACCGTCGCCCGCCTGCGTGACGTGTTGCTCGCGGTGCTCGACGCGATGCTCGCCGACCCCGATGCCGTGATCGGCGATCTGGACATTCTCACCTCCGCCGAACGCGCCGATCTGGTGCCGGTGGCCGGACCGGGCGCGCTCGTCGAACCCCGGACCCTGCCCGACCTTCTCGCCCAGCGCGCGCCGGTGCCCGCGGATCTGCCGGCCGTCATCGAGGGCGGACAGTCGATGTCATATCGAATGTTCGAATCGGTGACCAACAGCCTGGCGCGTGCGTTCATCGCCCGCGGTGCCGGCCCGGAGCGGGTGATCGCGGTCGGTATGCGGCGCAGTCTCGATGCGGCAGTGGTGATCTGGGCGGTCCTCAAGTCCGGCTCCGCGTACCTCCCGGTGGATCCGGGGCTGCCTGCCGAGCGCATCGAGCACATGATCGCCGATTCGGGCGCGATCTTCGGTGTCACCACCGAGCAGGCACAACCCACCGTCGCGCACGCGCAACTCGGGTGGCTGGTGGCCGGCGGATTCGCCGAAGTCGGCGCGACGATCCCCATCCCGGTGGGACCCGGCGCGATCACCCCGGACATGCTTGCCGCGCAAGACAACACGCCGGTTCCGTCGGCTCGCGACCTCTCCGTCGACAGCCTGGCCTACCTGGTCTACACCTCGGGTTCGACGGGCGTGCCGAAGGCTGTGTCGGTGACGCACCGCGGCCTCGCGAACCTTCTCGAGGCGCAGCGGGCGTGGACCGGCGACCTCCCCGACACTCGAGTCCTCAACGTTGCGGTCCTCAGCTTCGACGGTGCGTTCTTCGAGTTCCTCGCCGCCTTCGGGCTCGGCAAGACCCTGGTGGTCGCGCCGAGCGACGTGTATGCAGGTGCCGACCTCGTCGACGTCATCGAGCGGCACCAGGTCACCGACGCCACCATCACTCCCGCGGTGCTGGCCACCATGGACCCCGCACGAGCGGTGAGCCTGCGGCACCTCGGCACGGTCGGCGAGGCCTGCCCGCCCGAGGTGGTCGCGGCGTGGGCGCCGTCGCGCACCATGTTCAACGGGTACGGTCCCACCGAGACCACGGTCTGGGCAACGCAATCCGCGCTCACCGCGGGCGCCCCGATAACCGTCGGACGACCGATCCGCGGCATGTCCGCGGTGGTGCTCGACGACCGGCTGCGCCCGGTGCCGATCGGCGTGGTGGGCGAGCTGTACCTGTCCGCCGATTCCCTGGCGCGCGGGTACCACAACCGATTCGACCTCACCGCAACACGTTTCGTCGCCAACCCGTTCGGCCCGGCCGGCTCCCGGATGTACCGGACGGGAGATCTGGTGCGCTGGAGCGCCGACGGCGGGTCGCGGGCGCGTCTCGAGTTCGCCGGGCGCGCCGACTTCCAGGTCAAGATCAACGGCCAGCGTGTCGAACTCGGGGAGATCGACGCCGCGCTGACCGCCCATCCCGGGGTGGTCTCGGCGTCGACCATCGGTACGACCGGTCCGGGCGGCAACGCCGCACTCGTGAGCTACGTCGTACCTTCGGAGGGGACCGTCAGTCCGGACTCATTCGGCCCGCTCGCTTCGCTCCCGGCGCCGGAACAACTTCGCGAGGCCCTGCGCGCGCGACTGCCCGCGTACATGGTGCCTGCCGCAATCGTCGTCATCGACGAGATGCCCCTGACGCCGGTCGGCAAGCTCGATCGTGGCAGGCTGCCCGTGCCGGACTTCGGTGAGACCGACGACTACGTGCCCGCGGCAACCGAATTGGAGGCCACGGTCGCGGAAGCGTTCGGCGAGGTCGTGGGTGCGCAACAGGTGAGCGTGACCCAGAGCTTCTTCGAGCTCGGGGGCAACTCGCTCTCGGCGACGCAGGTCGTCTCCCGGCTGCGCGCGTCCACCGGCCGCGAGATTCAATTGTCGTGGGTGTTCGCCGAACCCACCGCGCGTGGTCTCGCGGGCCGCATTGCGGGCAACGCTGGTGTCGCGGACGACGTGCTCATCACGCTTCGTGCCGACGGTGCGCGGGCACCCCTGTTCTGTGTGCACCCGGCGGGCGGGCTGGCCTGGTTCTACGGCGGACTGGCGCCCTATGTCGCCGACCGCCCGATCTACGGCCTGCAGGATCCGCATGTGGTGACCGGAGCGGAGAGCGCGTCGTCGGTGCAGGAACTCGCGGACCGCTACGTCGCCGAGATTCGACGGGTGCAGCCGCACGGTCCCTATCACCTGCTCGGGTGGTCGATCGGCGGCTACATCGCGCACGCCATCGCGGTCGCGCTCAGCGCGGCAGGGGAGCGGGTGGCGTTCCTGGGCGTGATGGACTCGCAAGCCGGCGCCGAGTTGCCGGTGGCGGAGACCGGTGCCGCCACGGTTGACCCTGACGCGTCGACAACCGCGAGCGACCTGCTCGGCGGCTGGCGCGATCTCTTCGATCTCGGTGACGACGTCACGGCGTCGACCGCCGACGAGGTGGCTGCTGTGGTCCGCGACCAGATCGCCTCGCTCGGCCTCCTCGACGCGGCGCAGGTCGACCGCATCATGGACAGCTTCGCCTCGGCCGCCGACATCGGCTTCGCCTACCGGCCGGAGGTGTTCGACGGGTCCATGCTCGTGTTCACCGCGACCCGCGATCGCGACGATCCGACGACGGTCGCCGCCAGTTGGCGCCCCCACGTGCGCGGGACGATCACCAACGTCGACGTCGACACCCACCATCTCGGGATGGCGGACGCCGAATCACTCGCGATCATCGGACCGGTGCTCGAAGCCGAGCTCGCACACGCCCCCGACGAATCCACTGCGGGCAAATCGACTGTGGAAGCATCACAAGAAGGCCCTGCTAAGGAAGGAACACCATGACCAACCCCTTCGACGACGAGAACGGCCGTTTCTACGTCCTTGTCAACGACGAGAACCAGCACTCGCTGTGGCCGACGTTCGCCGACATCCCGGCCGGCTGGACCAAGGTGTTCGGTGAGGATTCGCGGGCGGCGTGCCTGGAGTATGTGGAGCAGAACTGGACCGATCTGCGGCCCAAGAGCCTCATCGATGCGATGGAGGCCGACAAAGCGGCGCCGAATCAGGACCAGCCCTGACGGGTTGAGCCGGATCGGCGGGAGGACACGACACGGTCACAAATTCACATCAGTCACATCTGCCACTGCAGTAACGGCAGTCGCGTCGGTAGCATATTAGATGTGGCGGAGGTCGAATTTCACTGTGAAATAGGCAACAATTGCCACGAGAGCGATCGCAACATCCGAATGAATGACAGACTGGTGCGTCAACAGGCTCACATGCAGCAAGGGCCGGGGCGAGGGAAATTATGAGACATTCTGCCTACTCGTGGGAGCAACAGCGCACACGGGCCATCATCGACCAGGTGTTCGCCAAGGCTGACCTGACCCCGAGTCTCACTGCGGTGCGACACAGCGGACAGGCCGCGACCTATGGCGCGCTCGCCGAGGCGCTGACCCGCTACGAACAGGTCGCGTCGAAACACTCCATCAACGCCGAAGCCGCTCTGCCGGCGTCCGTGCTGCACTGCCTGCCCAACGTCGGCAAGCTGGGTTCGCCGGATGCGGTTGCCGGAGCCCTCGGTGAGATCCTCAGCTGGCTCGGCCGCGACGTTCCGCGCGGCGACGAGGGACGCGGTCACCTGCGCGCCGTCGGCTGACGAAGAACCACAGACCAACAAGAAGCGGGGCCCGATGTCGATCGGGCCCCGCTTCTTTGCTGTTGAATCTCAGCCGCCGTGCTGCGCGCCCTGGGCGGCGAGAGCGTTGACCGCCTCGGTGGACAGCTTCCACGTGCCGTCGACCTTGACGTAGGTCAGCGTCATCGGCGCGCCGTCGGGCATCGGGATGTGCGGGCTCTTCACCGCGATGTCGACCTTGGCCTGGTTGTCGCCGTCCTTCGAGACGTTCTTCACGGTGAAGGTGTAACCGGCGGCCGAGGCGCTCTTGGCGAAGGCCTGCATCGTGGGGACGTTCGCCGGGTTGCTGGTGTCGACGACGGTCGCGAGGTCGGCAGCCGACGTATTCGGGTTGGTGGCCTTGTCGAGGATGTTCTGGGCGTCGCTGACGCGCAGGCCGATGACGGCGTCGGCGACCTGGCTGCTCACCGACTGCGCGACGCTGGTGACCTTGCTGCCCGCCTGGTCCACCGCGCTGCTGGCGGCGTTCTTGGCGGCCTGCTGGTCTTCCTCCGTGCAGCCCACGACGACGAACAGGGCGGTGCCGGCCAGTGTTGCGGCGGCGATGGACTTGCGAAGCTTCATTGCGACTCCTGTGGTTCGGGTAAGCCAACACTAACGCGTCGTCGGTGCCGGACTCACACGCGGGAATCAAACGGACCACGGTCCGGTTAGGTAGGGTGACAGCCACAAATTCAGGAGGCGCGAGATGCAATTCGGACTGTTCAGCGTCAGCGACATCACCGTCGATCCCACCACCGGCATCGAGCCGACCGAGTACGAGCGGATCAAGGCGATCGTCGCCATCGCCAAGAAGGCCGAGGACATCGGCCTGGACGTCTTCGCCATCGGCGAGCACCACAACCGGCCGTTCTTCTCGTCGTCACCGACGACGACCCTGGCCTACATCGCGGCGCACACCTCGACCCTGCAGCTGAGCACCGCCACGACGTTGATCACCACCAATGACCCGGTGAAGATCGCCGAGGACTTCGCGATGCTGCAGCACCTGGCCGACGGTCGCGTCGACCTGATGCTCGGCCGCGGCAACACCGGACCGGTCTACCCGTGGTTCGGGCAGGACATCCGGCAGGGCATCCCACTGGCGATCGAGAACTACCACCTGCTGCATCGTCTGTGGACGGAGGACGTGGTCGACTGGAAGGGACAGTTCCGTACCCCGCTGACCTCGTTCACCTCGACCCCGCGTCCGCTCGACGACGTGGCGCCGTTCGTGTGGCACGGATCGATTCGGAGTCCGGAGATCGCCGAGCAGGCCGCCTACTACGGCGACGGCTTCTTCGCGAACAACATCTTCTGGCCCAAGGAGCACTTCCAGCGCCTCATCGGGTTCTACCGCGAACGCTACGAGCACTACGGCCACGGCCAGGCCGATCAGGCCATCGTCGGACTCGGTGGTCAGTTCTTCATGCGTAAGAACTCGCAGGACGCGGTCCGCGAGTTCCGGCCGTACTTCGACAACGCACCGGTGTACGGACACGGTCCGTCGCTGGAGGAGTTCACCGACGAGACCCCGCTGACAGTCGGCAGCCCGCAGGAGTTCCTGGACAAGACCCTGAGCTTCCGCGAGAGCTTCGGCGACTACCAGCGTCAGCTGTTCCTCGTCGACCATGCCGGGTTGCCGCTCAAGACGGTGCTCGAGCAGTTGGATCTGCTCGGCGAGGTGCTGCCCGACCTGCGGGCCGGCTTCGAGGCGGGCCGCCCGGCGCACGTGCCGGACGCCCCGACCCACGCATCGCTGGTCGCGGCGCGCGACGCCAAGGCTGCTGCCGCGGATGTCGCCCAGGATGCCGAGGAGGTCGACGCATGACTCGGGTTGTCGCAGTCAACGGCGGTCTCGGTGATCCGTCGTCGACCAGGTTGCTGGTGGACCGGATCGCAGAGGCGGTCGGGGCGCGACTCGGTGGCGGGGCGAAGGTCGAGATCATCGACCTGCGCGAGGCCGCCGTCGACATCGCGCGGTCGATGACGACGGGGTTCGCGTCGGGCGCCGCACGCGACGGCGTCGACGCGGTGGAATCGGCCGACGCGCTGATCGTCGCGTCGCCGGTCTTCAACGCGTCCTACAGCGGTCTGTTCAAGTCTTTCTTCGACCTGGTCGACGTCGAGGCGATGGCCGGCAAACCCGTCCTCATCGGGGCCACCGGCGGTAGCCCCCGACATTCGATGGTGCTCGACCACGCGATGCGCCCGCTGTTCTCGTATCTGCGCAGCGTCGTCGTGCCGACGGCCATCTACGCGGCCGCCGAGGACTGGGCCCCGACCTCCGGTGACACCGCCACGCTGTCGGGTCGAATCGACCGCGCCGCAGGCGAACTCGTCGCACTCCTGGGCGTACCCGCGCCGGAGTCGCCGGCACCGGTCGTCGACAAGGTCGAGCGTCGCCAGATGGCCACCGAGGCCGCCGGTATCGCGAATTTCGCTCGGCTGCTGGGTAATTCGACTCCCGCGGGCTAGGTCACGCTCGGCCGGGGGTGTTCTGGCGCGGCTTGAGGTGCGAGTGCGGGAGTGCTGGTGCCGGCAGGTGCTGGATGTCGCCGTCGTACCCGTGGACCTGGCCGAAGCGTTCGCTGTGCGCCATCCACTCGTCGCGGTAACCGACAATGTCGTCGTGGGTGCGACCGATGAAGTTCCACCACATGATGATGTCCTCGCCGAGTGGCTCTCCGCCCAGGAGGATCACCCGGCCCGGTTTCTCCGATCGGTTGGTCAGGGAGATTCTCGACGCCCCGAGTCCCACGTACCCCATCTCCGTGCGCTCCAGCGTCGTGTCGCCGGCTTCATTGATCGCGAATGTGCCCGTGTCCACGAGGATTCCGTGTTCGAATTCGGTCTTCACCGCGATGTCGAGCGACGCGCCCGGCTCGAAGACGAGTTCGGCCCCGAGGAGTGGAGTGAAGGTGTGTACCGGTGAGACAGACCCGAACAGGTCGCCGAGAAACACCTTGACGTCGACGCCGTCGCGTCGCAGTGTCTCCGGCGCGTAGTGGGCGAAATCGCGTGCGGTGTCCATGCTTTCGGCGGGCAGTGCGACCCACAGCTGGACTCCGTGCAGCACAGTGGTCTCCGGCGTCGACACCTCGGTGTGCGCGATCCCGTGCCCGGCGGTCATCAGATTGATCTCGCCCGGCCGGACCATCGCGTGATTCCCCATGGTGTCGCGATGTTCGATCTCGCCGGTGAAAAGCCAACTCACCGTTTGCAATCCGGTGTGCGGGTGAGGTGGGACGTCCATCCCGCCGGTCACCGATACATCGTCGGGTCCATAGTGATCGGCAAAGCACCATGCGCCCACGAGGGAGCGACGTCGTTGGGGGAGAGTTCGATGAACGGTCATCGCGCGTGGACCACCGAGCGGCACGTCACGTGCCGTGAGTACCTCGACCGTGATGGCCCCGTCCGCCGTCGACGCCTGAGGGTCCTCGTCGGAGTGGCAGTCGATCTCGGCCGGGCTGGTCTCGAGGTTGCTCATCGCGCTCCCTTGTGCTGTGGCAGCAGGGCTGCGCTGCCACAGCCGAGTCTAGGCCGTCACGACTGCCTCACGCTCCGACGACGGCCGCGTCCTCGAAGGTCATGGTGATCTTGCCGACCGACGAACTCATCAGCGCGCGACGCCCGAGATCGAGCGACCGCAGTTCGTCGGCGATCGCGCCGTCGCCGAGGACGAGGCGCGCGCCGCCGAGGCGGGTGCGGGTGCCCGTCGTCGACGTCAGCCGCCAGGGCGTCACCCGAAGAACGTCGTCGAGCTGGGAGTATGCGTTGAGTACGGTGTCGGCGGCCGAACTCGGGACCGGAAGGCCGCGTCGAACCCGGAGATCGACCTCGAGTTTTCCGTCGGTGCTCACCCGTCCGTGTTTGGTTGCGGAGTCGTGGTCGACGTCGAAGTCCGCGAGTGTCTTGGGGAATCCCCAGATGCCGCGACCGGCAGCGAGGGTGAACTCGCCGTCGACGGGGAGTCGGTGGATCAGGGCCCGCGCGTCGCCGCGCATGAGCTTGCGCAGCGCGTCGAGGCGGGATGCGGGAGGTGTGGTGGGGTCCTCGACCAGGAAGCACACGCCGAACTCGTTGTAGGGGCCCAGATCGCCGTCGATGTAGTCGACGAAGACGAGCATGCACAGCGCCCGGTTGGCGCGGATCCGCAGCGGCCGGAGCGAGCCCGGTGACGGGGCGGCCGAATCGATGGCACGTTGCACCGCGTCGGCATCCGCGGTGTACCCGGCGACGAAGCATCGCGCGTTGCGAATGTCGACCGGCATCGTCACAGGGGTGCCCAGGACGTCATGAGTGGGCGGTGCGGTCACACGTTTCTCCTCGCCGGCGCAGGCCGTTGTCGAAGGAATGAGAACGTGTTCTAGTTTGGCACATCCGAGGTCTGGCCGGTGGCCGAACCTGCCGTTCTCATCGAGACCCGACCCCGCCCGCGAGCCGTGTCCACAAAAGTGTGGACACCCGACGGCACCCCTCTTGAACTGCGGAAATGCGCCTGAAACGGTCAACGGTGTCGGTTGTTCAGCCGACGTCTCACACGTCGGCTAACGTACCTGAGAGTTTGGCGTATTCAACATGTGAATGCGGTGAGCGTTACCGCGTCGGGTGAGCGATATGCCGGATTTGAGAAAGGGGTCGTCGGTGACAGACGAAGACACGCTGACGCCATTGCGCGTCGGCATGGTCGACGACCATCGATCGCCGATCTGGGGGATCGAACGAGTCCTCGATTCCGTCCCCGACATCGATCTGGTGCGCGCAGCGCCGACCGTGGCCGACGTCCTGAACGAGAAGCCGTTGGACGTCGTCCTGCTCGATCTGCGGCTCGACGACGGCACCACGCCGCGTGAGAACGTCACCACGCTGACCGAACACGGCATCGCCACGGTCGTCTACACCTCCGGTGAGGATCCGTCGCTGCTCCGGTCGGCGGCACGGGCGGGGGTCCTCGGCATCGTCCTCAAATCGGCCGACGAATCGGTGATCGTCGACGCCATCCGCGCCGCATCGCAGGGCCGGGAGGTGCTCACCACCGAGTGGGCTGCCGCCATCGACGGCGATCCCGAGTTGGCCGCGGTGGACCTGTCACCCCAGCTGCAGAATGTCCTCGCCCTGTACGCATCCGGCGAGACCTCGGTGCGGGTCGGGGAGATGCTGGGGGTCTCCGCCGAGACCGTCAACGAATACCTCAAACGCATCCGGCAGAAGTACGCCGACGCGGGCCGGCCCACCAAGACCAAGATCGACATGTTCAAACGCGCCATCGAAGACGGCTGGCTGCCCGTCCCGCAACGCAGACGCCCCCGACAACCGGCCCGGGAGAAGTGACACATGCCCACCGCACCGGCCAGTGGTCCCCCTTTCTGGGTCTACCACCACGCGAACCGGACACCTAGCGTAGTCAGCACATCGCTTGTGATGCGAGAGATGTGCCCCCCGGAGAAGTTCCGACCGCAGCCCGCTGCGCTCGGATCGACTCGCAACTCTCGTATGAAGAAAGGGATCAACCAGTGACGGCGAGTACGGAATTGCCTCACGACGGCGCGGAACCGATCCGACCCGTCGTCTCCACCGGAGGAAGTGCTTCGCCGGTTCGCACCCCGGTGATCCGGCACAACGGGGTGACCCGTCTCGCCGACTATCGGCACCCGGGTGAAGCGGTGCCTGCGCCGCTGCCGCGGCCGAATCTCTCCGACCGCGAGGTCGAGGTGCTGCTTGCCTGGCTCGCGGCAGAGTCGAAGGAGGAGGCCGCCGGCCGACTCTTCATCTCGGCGTCGACGGTGAGTACCCACCTCGCCCGGATTCGCGCCAAATACACCGGCGTCGGACGGACGGCGCCCACCAAGACCCACCTGTTCGCGCGGGCACTCCAAGACGGTTACACCAGCCTCGACCGCTGGTGATCTCTCAGGCGAGATCGCGTGCGAGCTTGGGCCAGGTGTTGTGCAGGTCGTCCTCCCAGTAGCCCCACGAGTGGGTTCCGTTCGGGCGGAAGTTGACCTGGAACGGGATGTTCAACTGACGCAGACGCTGCGCCATCTGCCGCGTGCAGATGTCGATCGCAACCTCGATGCCGCCACCGAGCAAGGCCTGATTGGCGAGCGTGAACGGGTCGCCCTGGATCGACTTGTCGGAGAGTTGCTCATGTTGACCCGGGAGTCCGTTGCCGGTGGTCATGTACACCTTGGTGCCGCGTAGGCGCTCGGCGTTCAGGTACGGGTCGTTGGCGCGCCAGCCGGGCCCGTTGAGCGGGCCCCACATGTTGACCATGTTGCCGCCGCCGCGGTCGGACACGACCATGCGGATGTACTGCTGCCCGACGGGGTCGCTGGTCCGGGCGCAGCCGCTGAACCCGGCCACCGAGCGGTAGAGCTTCGGCGCGGAGATGGCCAGGTTGAGCACCGAGGTGCCGGCCATCGAGATGCCGGCGAGTGCGTTGACCCGCGTGGTCGGGAACCGCTTGTCGATCAGCGGCGGCAGTTCCTTGGTCAGGAAGGTCGTCCACTTGTTGCGGCCGAGGACCGGGTCGTCGCGGAACCAGTCGGTGTAGTACGAGAAGGCGCCGCCGATGGGCGTCACCACATACACGTTCTTGTCGGCGAAGTAGCGCTTGTAGTTGGTGCGTGCGTCCCAGGTGGCCGAGTCCTCGCCGCCGCCGGCGCCGTTGAGCAGGTACAGCACCGGCCGCGGGCGGGAGCGATCACGCGGCATGAGGACAGTGACGGGGATCGATCGGCCCATCGACGCCGAGTACACGATCAGCGTCACCTGCTGCCGGTCGTCGTTGTAGGTGGCCGTGATGCGCGACGAGGGCGCCGCGTCCGCCTGAGCAAGGCCGATGGTGCCGGCACCGAAGGCGGCCATCGCCACGACGATCGACAGCAGTGCTGTCCATCGCAGCGTCAGCCGCGACCCGATCTCATTCCGCACCGTCATCTCACACGCACCGTCATCTCACAAACCTGGAACCACACGAGCTTCCGACCACCCGTACCCGGGCACTTCCCGCCAGTGTATGCACGCCGATCGGTCACAACGGGATCTGGGCGAGGATAGGGGTCGTGGGCTGCGGCGATCCGCCACCGGGTTCGATGGTGACCGCCAAGACCTTCGACGATCCGAGTTCGTTGACGACCACCGGGGCCTGCGGACCGGTTCCGGGAATCAGGCCGGCCGAGACCGGGTTCTCGGTCTTGCCGACGAGCCACAACTGGAAGGTCTGGTCGGACGCGATCGGGTTGGTGGTGTCACGCAGCAGGGTCACCGCGCGATTCTGCGACTTCGAGTACACCACCGAGATCCGGCCCCGATCGTCGGCCAGATCGGTGAACGACACCGTCGCGTCCGGCGCGCTCAGCACCTCGGAGATCTGCTGCTGGGCCTCCGTCGAAGCGACCGGCGGCGCCGGCTCCGGTGCAGTGGTGCGGCCGATGAGGACGCCCGCGCCCAGCGCCACCGCGACGACGACCGCTGCCGCCGCGAGCGCGGCCGCGATCCGGCCCCGGTTCGGCGACCGCAAGGGAGTGACGTTCTCAGGGAGCGAGGTGACCGGCTCCTCGGCGGGCGTCGCGTTGTCCGGGGCCGGGCCGGCGAAGACGCGGTCGAGAACCCGGGACCGCAGGTCCTCGGGTGCGGTGAGAGCGTAGGAGCTCGCCATTCCGGCGATGGCCTGCTGGGTTTCGGTGATCCGGCCGTCGTAGATGGCCCTCTGCACGCCAGGAAGTGCGTCGAGGTCCTGCTCCACCCGAGCCGTCTCGTCGCGCGTCAGCACATCCACGGCGTACAACTCGATGTGGTCGTCGAGCCAATCGGTGTCCGGGGAATCCGGTGCGTCGTTGTCACTCATCGGCTTCGCTCCGGAGGCAGTTCTTCAACCGTCGCAATCCGTCACGGATGCGTGACTTGATGGTCGGCAGCGGAGTCGAGGTCTCCTGGGCCACCTCGGGGTAGCTCAGGCCGTTGAAATACGACATCTCGATGCTGCGGCGTTGCAGGTCGGTGAGCTCGTCGAGGCAGGTCCGCAGTGAGGCGGCCTCATCCCGATCGACCACGATCTCCAGCGGAACCGCTTGCGGCGGAGCCACATTCGACGCGCCGTAGTCGGCGATCTTGCGATGCTGGAGTTCCTCGGACCGCACTCGGTCCACGGCCCGCCGATGCGCGATGGTCATCATCCAGGTGATCACCGAGCCGCGCGCGGGATGGTACTCGGGGGCCTTCTGCCAGTACTGCAGGTAGGCCTCCTGCACGATCTCCTCGGCGTAGTGCCGGTCCCGCACGATCCGGAACGCGAGGCCGTAGATGCGCGAACTCGTGCGGTCGTAGAGGGTGGCGAAGGCGGCGCGGTCGCCACCGGCCGCGCCCGACAGCAATGTCGCCAGGTCATCGGCATCCCTGTCCGACCGGGAACCCGAATGGGCTGATCCTCGGCTGGATGTCACGCCCCCACGGTAGCCAACCCGTGCGGGTTCTATCGACGGTTCCGGCGTCATGGCAGAAGTCCCCTCGATCAACGGTGCGCGGCTCGCCGGTAGAGGACCAGCGAGACGGGCACGCAGATCGCCAGGATCGCGAGACTGCAGCCGATCGAATAGCCGATCGCATGGTCGGCGACCCATCCGGTGGCGGGCGGGAAATCGGGTGGCGCGGTGTTGCCGAACAACTGCCGGCTCGCAGTGGCCACCGCGGTCACCGGATTCCACTCGGCGATGGTGCGCAGCGGTCCCGGCAGGCTCTGCGCCGAGATGAACGCGCTCGACAGGAACGTCACCGGGAACATCCACAGGAACCCGATACTCTGCGCGGCTTCGACGTTGGGTGCGACCAGACCGGTCACCGCGCCGACCCAGGCCATCGCCAGTGCGAACAACACGATCACGCCGAAGGCCGCAGCGGCATCGGCGGCACTGCCCTGTATCCGCCAGCCGATCGCCAGACCGCACACCACCATGACTCCGAGTCCGATGATGCCGAGCAGCATGTCCGACGACACCCGGGCCGCGATCACCCCCAGTCGCGACATCGGCAGTGACCGCAGGCGGTCGATGATGCCGTCGGAGGTGTCGGTGGCCAGCCCGACGGTGGTGAACGCCGCGTTGAACACCACGGTCTGCGTGAAGATCCCGGCCATCAGGAACTCTCGGTAGGTCCCACCGCCGAATGTCGCACCGAAGACGTAGGCGAACAGGAACACGAACATCAGCGGCTGGATGGTCGCACCGATGAGCAGAGTGGGAATTCGTTTGACGGTGAGAAGATTTCGTTCGACGAGGACGGCAGTGTCAGCGAACATGTGCCTGCTCCGTTTCTGTGGTGCGTGTCGAGGCCGACGACGGCGTGTCGTGATCGCGGCCCGTCAGCGCCAGGAAGACGTCGTCGAGGGTGGGTGAGGTCACGGTGGCATCGACAACGTCGACGTCGAGCGCTCCGAGGGCCTTGACCGCTTCGACCGCACTGCGCGAGCCGTCGGAGACCGGAACCGACCAACGCGTCTCGTCCACGTGCTCGGGCATACCCAAGCCGATCTCGGCCAGCGTCGTCGCGATGCGACCGGCCTTGCGCTCGTCCGATACCGCCTCGGAGATCTCCACCGTGAGAATCGACTCGACGGTGCTGGCCTTGAGTTGCTCGGCCGAACCCTGGGCGCGGATCGTGCCGTGGTCGATCACGGTGATCTCGTCGGCGAGTTCGTCGGCCTCCTCGAGATATTGGGTGGTCAACAGGACCGTGGTGCCCGAGGCCACCTGGTCGGCGATCACCTCCCAGATCTGTCGTCGGCCACGCGGATCCAGGCCGGTCGTCGGCTCGTCCAGGATCAGCAGTCGGGGGCGGTTGATCAGCGCGCCCGCCAGGTCGAGGCGCCGGCGCATGCCGCCCGAGTAGGTGCGCATGGGGCGGTCCGCGGCGTCGGTGAGATCGAGGTCGGAGATGAGTTCGCTTGCTCGAGAACGTGCCTCGGCGCGCGAGTGGCCATAGAGCTGAGCCACCATCCGAAGGTTCTCGAATCCGGTGAGGTTACCGTCGACCGCGGCGTACTGGCCGGAGACACCGATGATCTCGCGGGCGCGCTCCGGGTCGGCGAGGGCGTCGACGCCGTCGATCACCACCGACCCTTCGTCGGGTGTCATCAGCGTGGCGACCGCCCGCACGGTGGTGGTCTTACCCGCGCCGTTGGGGCCGAGCAGCGCGCACACGGTGCCCTTGGGAACGGTGAGGTCGAGTCCGTCGAGCGCATGGACGCGGGGGCCGCGGCCGAGGAAGCCCGAACGGAACGTCTTGCGCAGACCCCGGATACGCAGTGCGGCTGCCGGTTCAGTCATGCTGTGCCGTCCCATGTGTCTCCTCCTCGTTCTTTCCTGCGGCAGTCTGCCTCGCGGCGCCGGCCTGATCCATCGCGCGGATCAGGCTGGCGGGCCGCATGTCTCGCCAGTTCTCCTCGACGTAGGCGAGGCACTCGTCGTGACCCTCCGGTCCGAACACGGTGCGCCAGCCGTCCGGGACCGGGGCGAAATCGGGCCACAGCGAATGCTGGTTCTCGTCGTTGACAAGGACCCGGAAGACTCCGTCGGTGTTGTCGAACGGGTTGGTCATCGTTGTTCCTCCTGTTGTTCGGTGGGTGCCTGTTGGGCGTCTGCTCCGTCGATTGCGTGGATGTAGTCGACGACGTTCTCGGGCAGCAGCATTCGCGCATGCGTGCACGACGTCTTCACTTCGGTGACCTGGCCGGCGATGGCGGTGTGCCAGTCGTCCACCGCGCGCTGCCCCGCCGGCGGGTCGATGGTCGCCGAAACGAAGGTCGCGTCGCCGTCGTACGTGCGGGGCCGCCAGTCGGCGGCCAGCGGTGTTGCGTGCCGGAAGGCCCGATGCACCGCATCGAAGTCCTGCTCGCACATGGCGCCCAGAATGCCGCCGGCAGCCGCAACCGCCGTGCGCACCTCCTGCACGGTCGGCTCGACATCGACATCCGTTGTGGTGATGCCGAATTCCTTCATCAGCTCGGCCAGCGACGGCTCGGTCTGGTACTCGGGGCGGTCCGCGATGACGAACGAGTCGAGCAGGATCAGCTGTCCCACCTCGTCGCCCGCCTCCTGCAGCTGTACCGCCATCTCCTGCGCGATCAGGCCGCCGAGCGACCAGCCGAGAAGGTGATACGGCCCGTCGGGGACGATCGCCCGGATCCGGTCGACGTAGTCGGCGGCGAGATCGCCGATCGTGTCGGAGGCCGGTCGGCCCGACAGCATCGGATTCTGCAGTCCGTACACCGCACGGTCGGCGGGCAGGTGCGGCAGCAACGACGCGAAACTCCAGGACAGACCGATCGCCGGATGGACGACGAACAGCGGAGCCGGACCGTCGGGTGCGCCGCGCCGCAACGGCAGCACCGGGGCCAGGGAATCGGCATGCGGTGCACCGTCCGGGTCGTCGGTCAGAGCGGCGGCCAACTCGGCGGGAGTCGGTGCCGTGAACAGGATCTGGGCTGCGACGTCGTATCCGGTCGCCTCGGTGAGCCGCGCGGTGACCGAGGTGGCCATCAGCGAGTTGCCGCCGAGATCGAAGAACCCGTCGTCGGCCCCGACCGCATCCTCGTCGATCCCGAGTACCTCGGCAAAGGCCTGGGCCACGGTGGTTTCCAGCCCCGGACGCGGCGTTCGGCGTTCGGCGATCACCGGCGCCGGGAGTGCGCTGCGGTCGAGTTTGCCGACCGGTGTCATCGGGATCTCATCGAGCACCGTGATCGTGGCCGGCACCATGTGGCGGGGCAGCGCGCGGGCCAGGTGGCGACGCAACGTGTCTGGTTCGGGCGAGTTCGCCTGGGCAGCAGTCACATAACTCCGCAGGGTCGGTGCGCTGCCGGCGTCGTCGACGACGGTGACCGCGAAGTCGACGTCGCGATGAGCGGCGAGGGCATCGTCGATCTCGCCGAGTTCGATGCGGAATCCGCGTACCTGAACCTGCGTGTCGCTACGTCCGACGTAGGCGATGCGTCCGTCGTCGGTCCACTGCACGAGATCGCCCGTCCGGTACATGCGGCGTCCCGCGTAGCGGGGTCCGGTGACCATGGGCGCCGGTACGAATCGCACCGACGTCAGGTCGGGGCGGCGATGGTAGCCGCGGGTGACCTGCGCGCCGATCAGGTACAGCTCGCCGGTGACACCGGCGGGAACCGGGTGCAGGCGCTCGTCGAGAACCACCGCGCCCACCCCGTTGTTGGGTGTGCCGATCGTCAATTCGCTACGCGCGGTGAGCGGTTGGCTGCCGGTGGTGATGATCGTGGTCTCGGTGGGTCCGTAGACGTTGACCATGGTGCGTCCGGGTGCCCAGCGTCGGACCAGTTCGGTGCCGAAGTCCTCGCCGCCGACGGCGAGCGAGCGCAGCGACGGCACCTCCTTCGGGTCCATGCTGGCCACGGCGGCCGGGGTGATGAACGCGTGCGTCACGCCGTGCCGGTCGATGAAGTCTTCCAGTCCGCGACCACCGTAGACGTCGGTCGGTGCGATCACCAGCGTCGCCGAACCGCATGCGGCCAACAGGAACTCGAGAACCGAGGCGTCGAAACTGGGCGACGCGAAATGCAGGACCCGTGAGGTGGGTCCCGGCCCCAGCCGCTGCGCCAGCTCGTCGTGGACGGCCCGCAGCCCCGAATGCGGGACGAGCACTCCCTTCGGGGTGCCGGTCGAACCCGACGTGTAGATCACATAGGCCAACTGATCGGGGTGAACCCGGCGCGACCGTTCGGCGTCGGTGATCGCGGCCGGCGACGAATGACCGATCCGGGTGCGAACCGCTCGGTCGTCGAGCCGCAGGGTGGGCAGATCGGTGTCGAGGCGCTGCGCACCCGAGGAGGTGGTGATCACCAGGCGCGCGCCGCTGTCGGCGAGCATGTGCGCCACGCGGTCGGACGGGTAGGTCGGGTCCACCGGGACGTAGGCGGCACCGGACTTCACGATCGCCCAGATGGCCACCAGCGCATCGATGGAACGCTCGACGGCCATCGCGACCACCGGTTCGGTGTGATCGGCGACCCCGCGACCGAGAAGTACCCGCGCCAACCGGTTGGACCGGGCGTCGAGCTCGGCGTAGGTGATCGACTCGGTGTCGGTGATGGCGGCGAAGCCATCGGGATTACGCCGAACCGCGTCGTCGAGCAGCGCCCCGAAGGTCTTCGGCATCCCCGGGTCGGGCCCCACCGCCGGGGTGAGGGCGGCGACCTCGAGTGGATCGGTGATGCGGACGTCGCCCACTGCGCGGCCCGGATCGCAGACCATCGCCCGCACCACCCGCAGCAGGCGAGTGATCAGCAGATCGGCGTCGTCGTGACGGTAGCGGTCGGTGTCGTAGGTGAGGGTGACCCGCGGCCGCTGCGCGTCGGCATGGACACCGGTGACGGTGAACTGGAGATCGAATTTCGCGGTCGGAGCGTCGATCTCGGACGCCGACAACCTCAGATCGTCATCCATCGAGAGATCGTCGCCGGTCATCCCGGAGGCGAAATCGTGCACCGACAGCGCAATCTGGAACAGCGGATGCCGGCCTTGCTCGCGTTCCGGATTGAGTGCTGCGACGACGTCGTCGAACGGTGTGGACCGACGGTCGAGCGCGGCCAGGTCGTCGTCGCGCGTGCGTGCGATCAACTCCGACACCGATTCACCCGGTGCGACGACGGTGCGCAACGCCAGGGTGTTGACGAACATGCCGATCACGCCGGAGTAGTCGCGCGCGGATCCCGCCGGGGCCTCCCGATTGGCCACCGGGGTGCCGATGACCACGTCGCGTCCCACGCCCAGTCGGTTGAGCAGGATTGCCAGGCCGGTGTGCAGCAGCGAGAACGGCGTGGTCGAGCGCGAACGGGCGAGCCGGAGCAGCCCGGCATGCAGTTCGGCGTCGATCGGGGCGCTGACCGACCCGGCGGTTCCGGGACCGTGAGGGCTCCCATCCCGCGAGGTGCGACGGCCCGCGATGGTGGTCTCGGCCGGCGCATCGGCCAGCGCGTTGGTCCAGAACGGCAGATCCTGTTGTGCGTCTGCATCGTCGGCCATCTCGAGCGCGTAGTCGCGGTAGTCGATGGCTGCCGCGTCCCAGCGCTGCGATCGACCGGCTCGCCGGCTGCGATACGCCTCGATCAGATCGCCGACCAGGGTTGGTAGCGACGCGCCGTCGGCCGCGATGTGATGCACGACGAGCACAAGCAAGTGTTCGTCGTCGTCGCCGCGGTCGGAAATGTCCCGCCACAGCGATGCCCGCAGGGAAGCATCCTCGGCAAGGTCGAAGGGGCGACCGGCGATTCGGGCCATCGCGGCACTCGGATCATAGGTTTCGCGCGGGGCGAGGTCGCCGATGACCGCGGCGGGATCGTCGAGAACCCGGGCCACCGGACCGCCGTCGCCCATCGGATACACCGTCCGCAGACTCGTGTGCCGCGCAACGAGATCGGTCAGTGCTGCCCGCAACGCCTCCCGGTCCAGTTCGCCACGCAGGCGCAGCGCGAACGGCATCACGTATTCGGTGGAATCCGGTGCGGCCGTGGCCACCGACCACAGGCGGCGCTGCATCGGTGCGAGGGGAACATCAACCGGCCGTTCGGTCGGCAGGTCTTGGGTTTCGGGCATGTCGGCCAGGTGGAGATCATCCGGGAACGACACCAGCGGGGCCAACTTCTCCGCGGTGGGATGGTCGAACAGATCGCGCACCCGGATACGCTCCCCGAGGTGATGACGGTTGATTCGGCTGACGACGGCGGTCGCCTGCAACGAGGTGCCGCCCACGTCGAAGAAGTCGTCGTCGGCGCCGACCTCTTCCGTGTTGCGACCCAGGACCTCCGCGAGGATCTCGACGAGCGCTGACTCGGTGCGCGAGGTGGGAGCGCGTCCCGCGGTGTCGGTGACGGCAGGACCCGGCTCCGGGAGAGCGCGTTGGTCGAGTTTTCCGTTACCGGTCAACGGAATCCGGTCCAGGATGACCACGGCGGCGGGCACCATGTGGCGCGGGAGCCGGCCGCGGACGGCGGATAGGATCGTGCGCTCGTCCGGCGCCGGACCGTCGGCATCGTGCGTCACGTACCCGACGAGCGTGGCGTCCGCGCCGCGGCCACGGACGACGGTGGTGGCGAAGTCGACGCCGTCGACCGCAGACAGGGCTGCCGACACCTCGTCGAGCTCGATCCGGAAACCGCGGACCTTGACCTGATTGTCGCTGCGGCCGTGATAGATCAGCGATCCGTCGAACGCGCGGTGCACGATGTCGCCGGTGCGGTACATGACGGCACCGGGTACCTCAGGATCGGCGACGAAACGGGTCGCGGTGAGGCCGCGGCGATTCAGATAGCCACGCGCAACACCCGGACCGGACAGGTACAGGTCGCCGGGCACGTGATCGGGCACGGGCCGCAGATGCCGGTCGAGAACGTGTACACCGCAGCCGTCGACCGGGGAGCCGATCGTGATCGCGTCTCCCGCCGCCAGCGGCTGCGACATGGTGGCGACGATGGTGGTCTCGGTGGGGCCGTAGCAGTTGATGTACCGGCGTCCGGGAGCCCAGCGCGCCAACAGCTCTGGGGTGGACGCCTCCCCGCCGACGCCGAGGGTGCGCAGGTCGGGCAGCGGATGTGCGCGTGCCGCGGCGAGCGCTGCGGGCGTGATGAAGGCGTGCGTCACCGCCTGTTCGGCGAGGAACTCGACGAGTTCGTCGCCACCGTAGATGGTCGACGGCGCGATCACCATCGTCGCCCCGGTGGAGAAGGCCAGCAAGAACTCGAGCATCGTGGCGTCGAAGGCCGGCGAGGCGAAGTGCAGGCTGCGGTCCCCGACACCGATGTCGTAGCGCTGTTGCTGCGCCACGGCGAAAGTGGCGAGTCCACGATGGGTGACGCTGACGCCCTTGGGCTTTCCGGTGGAACCAGACGTGTAGACGATGTAGGCCAGGCTGTCGGTGTGCCGGGCCGGCGGCCACCCGGTGGGCGGTGCGTCGGGTCCGGACTGGGAGAGCGATTCCGTCGAGAGCCACCAGATCCCGCGCGGCACCGTGTCGAAGCGATCGCTCGACGTGATGCCGAGAACGGCGCCGGAATCGGCGATCATGTGCTCAACGCGCTGCGCCGGGTACCGGGAGTCGATCGGCAGGACGGTCGCGCCGGCCTTGGCGATCGCCCACACGGCAACCACGAGATCCAGTGAGCGGTCGAGGGCGACGGCGATGACGTCGTCGGCGCCGATGTCCAGGGCGTGCAGTCGAAACGCCCACTCGTCGGACGCGGCGTCGAGGTCGGCGTAGGTCATCGTGGCCACGCCGTCATCGATTGCGACGGCGTCGGCGTGCTCGCGTGCCGTGCGTTCGAAGATGTCGGCGAGATGAACCGGCTCGGTCGGCGCCGGCACGGCGGAGGTTTCCCGATCGGTGAGGATCGGCAGACTGTCGATAGGTGCGTCGGGATCGTCCACGATCGCCCGGGCCAACCGGATGAAGGTATCCGCCAGCGCGGTGATCCGCTCATGGCCGAAGACATCGGTGGCGTAGGTGAATCGGGCGACGTCGCCGCGCATACGCAGTTCGAGGTCGAATCGCGCTGCTCCGGTGTCGATCTCGTCCGTGGTCACCTCGAGCCCGGCCAGGCTCGGCCCCGACGCGGAAGGCGCCGGGTTGTCGGACACCGAAGCGTCGACGGCCAGTGCGATCTGGAAGATCGGATGCGTCTGTGTGCGAGGCGGGTTGAGCATGGACACGATCTCCTCGAAGGGCATGTCGGCCTGCGACAGCGCTTCGAGATCGGTGGAGCGGATGGTGTCGAGCAGCGCCGAGAAGCCGGCGTCACCGTCGACCTTGGTGCGCAAGACCACCGAGTTGACGAACATGCCGACGAGGTCGGCGAGCCGGGGATCGGCGCGCCCCGCCACCGGGGTGCCGATGACGACATCGGAATCCGCACCGGCGAGGTGCACGTCCGGGTCGCCGTGCAGCCGGTGGAGCAGGGCCGCGAACACGGCATGAACGGTCATGAACTCGGTGGCCTTGCCGCCGGCCAGCGACACCAGCTTGCGGCGCAGGTCGGCGTCGAAGTCGACCTCCACGACGCCCGCGGTGCGGATGGCCGCGGCGTTCGAGTCAGGCACCAGGGTTCCGGTGGCGTCGAGGCCGTCGAGCTCTCGACGCCACCACCCGGCGAGGTCGGCCATACGCGAGCCGTCGGCTGCCGGACCGAGATTCTCGGCCTGCCAACGCAAGTAGTCGCGATAACCGACTCGAAGTGCAGCCTGAGCCGGTGATCGACCGGCGCTCAGGTCCGCGTAGGCGCCGGCGATGTCTCGCCCCAGCGGCGCCATCGACCATCCGTCGGCGGCAATGTGATGCACGACGATGGTCAGCTTGTGATGTGCCCGATCACCGTCGATGCGGTGAAGTCGGACGCGCAGCGGCACCTCCTGCGTGAGGTCGAACCGTGACCTTGCGAGGTGCTGCGCCTGTTCTTTCCAGTCGGCGTCGGAGACGTCGACGGGTGTGAGCGTGAGGTCGACGTCGTCGGCGGGCCGGATGTCCATGACGGGAAGTCCGTCGTGGTCGGGAAACACGGTGCGCAGTGGCTCATGCCGATCGACCGCGTGGCGCAGCGCGCCGGCGAGCGCGTCGATGTCGAGGTCACCGCGCAGGTCGAGAGCAAACGCGATCGAGTATGCGGCCGAACCGGATTCGGTGTCGTCGGAACCGTCGAGCTGGTTCAGGAACCACAGCTGCCGCTGTGCCGGACCGACCGGCACATCCGCATCGGGGTCATGGTGCAGGGTGGCGAGCGGCCGTGGGTCGGCCGGTCCGGTGAGTCGGGCGAGTTCGGCGACGGTGGAGTGTTCGAACACCTCGCGCACCGTGATCCGGCGCCCGGCGAGCTGTTCGAGGGCGCCGACGATCTGGGTGGCGAGCAGGGAGTTGCCGCCGAGATCGAAGAAGTCGTGGTTGCGTCCGACGCTGCCCGGGTCGAGCTGCAGGCGTTCGGCGATCAGGTCCGCGATCCGGCGCTCGGCCTCGGAGTCGGGTGCCACATAGGCGATGTCACCTTCCGGGCCGACAAGTGCGTCGGGCTCGGGCAGGGCGCGCAGATCGACCTTGCCGATCGGCGTCTTGGGGATCTCGTCGAGTTCGATGATCGCCGACGGGATCATGTGGCGGGGCAGACGATCCGCAAGACGACCGCGAATGTCCCCGACGGCGCCTGCGTCGGCGACGGTCGTCACGTAGGAGACGAGGCGCGTTTGCGCACCGGAGCCGTGGGTGGTGGTGACGGCCGCGACCACCGCGTCGTCGTCGGCGAGTGCGGCGTCGATCTCACCCAGCTCGATCCGGTGTCCCCGGATCTTGGTCTGATGATCGGCGCGGCCACGGAACTCGAGCTCGTGGTCGGAGGTCCAGCGCACCAGATCGCCGGTGCGGTACATGCGCTCGCCCGGATGTCCGTACGGGTTGGCGATGAATCGCTTGGACGTCAGAGGGCGCACACCGTGGTAGCCGCGGGCGAGATGGTCGCCGGCGATGTAGAGCTCGCCCACCGCGCCCGGCATGACGGGACGCAGGCGCTCGTCGAGCACCATCGCGGCGATACCGCGGATCGGACGCCCGATGGTCAGTGTCGAATAGTCGGGGCGGATCGCCGACGACACGGTGGCGACCACGGTGGTCTCGGTGGGGCCGTAGGCGTTGAACAGTGCCGGACCGGCCGACCATTGGCGCACCACAGCCGGATTCGGGTGCTCGCCGCCGATCACGAGCGCCTGCAGGTCGGGTACCTGCTCGGGCGACATCGTGGTCAGCACGGACGGGGTGAGGAAGGCGTGCGTGACGCGGCGATCGCGCATCAGGTCGGCGAGTTCGGATCCGCCGACCACGCCGGGCGGCACGATGTGCATCGTCGCCGCCGCGGAGACCGCCATCAGCACCTCGAGCACCGAGGCGTCGAAGCTGGGGGAGGCCATGTGCATCGTGTGGCTGTCGGGTGTGATGCCGAAATCGGTCACCTGCTGCGCCGCGAAGTCGGCGAGACCACGGTGTCCGACGACCACTCCCTTGGGTGTTCCGGTGGTTCCGGACGTATAGATCAGGTAGGCCGGATGGTCGACGTCTCGCGGGAGCGACAGTTCGGCATCACCAATGGGCCCGGCGGATTTCGCGTCGCGCGCGGTCCGCACCTCGGCGTCGTCGAGACGCAGTGTGTGAATGGCAGCGCCGGGATCGGATGCGGAGTCGGTGACGAGGAGCCGTGCCCCCGAGTCGGTCAGCATGTGTGTGATGCGCGCGGTCGGATAGTTGGGATCGATCGGCACCCATGCCGCACCGGTGCGGGCGATCGCCCACAGCGTGGTGATCCAGTCGATGCCACGCGGAAGAGCCACCGCGACATAGGTTTCCGGGCGCGCACCGTTGGCGATGAGCAGCCGCGCGAGCCGATTGGCCGCCGCGTCGAGTTCACGGTAGGTCAGCGTGGTGGCGGCGTCACTGATGGCGACGCGATGCGGTTGCGAATCGACCGCGGACGTGAGCAGCCGCGACAGGTGTTCCACCGGACGGCGTCCGGCACCCACGGCGGGTACCAGGTCGAGCCGCTCGTGCAGATCGAGCATCGGGATGTCGCCGATCGTGACCTGCGGGTCGGCGGTGACCGCGTCGACGGTCCGCGTCAGCCGGGAGGCGATGCCACGCACCGTGTCGTTCTCGAACAGGGCAGTGGCATAACCGATCTCGACGGAAACGCCGCTCAGCTCACCGGAGTTCGAGATGTTCTCGGTGAAGGTGAACTGGAGATCGAACTTCGTGTGTCCGGTGTCGATCCGGGCTGCGGTCGCCGTGAGGCCGGCGAAGTCGAGCGCGATCGCCGAGTTGTCGTCGAGTGCGACCGACACCTGGAAGAACGGGTGCAGGTTGGCCGATCGTTCGGGGTTGAGTCGCTCGACGATTCGGTCGAACGGCACGTCGGAGTTCTCGAAGGCACTCAGGTCGGTGTCGCGCACGTCGGCCAGCAGGTCGGTGAAGCAGGCATCCTTGTCCACTGCGGTGCGCAGGGCGAGGGTGTTCACGAACATGCCGACCATGCCGTCGACATCGGCGTCGCCACGACCGGACACCGGCGTGCCGACCACGATGTCAGAGGTCTGGGACATGGTGCGCAGCAACGAGGCGACAGCAGCGTGCAGCACCATGAACACCGTGACGTCATGCGCCTCCGCGATGGCTCGCACCGCGCGATGGGTCTGCGGCGAGAGCATCGCGTGGACGGTGTCGCCCGCCGGGTTCGCGTCGATCGTGCGCGATTGATCCAGCGGCAGTTCGGTTTCGGCAGGGGCGTCGTCGAGAGCTTTCGTCCAGAAGCTGAGTTCGTCATCGACGTCGATGCTTCGGGACGCACTGATCTGCGAGTAGGTGGTGGGCAGCGGCGCCCAGTCGGGCTCGTTCCCGTCGCGGCGGGCGCGGTACGCGGTCGCCAGGTCGACCGCCAGCGGGCCGAGCGACCAGCCGTCGGCGGCGATGTGGTGGATCACGATGGTGAGCCGATGATCGTCGGTGCCGGAGCGGACGAGGCGTGCTCGGATCGGCAGATCGGCGGACAAGTCGAAGGGTACGGATGCGAAGTCGCGCTCGCTGGCCAGGTCCGACGACGCGTCGTCGACGGGCAGGTCGAAGCGGACCGAGTCCGCATCGAGCGGCGCGATGTACGGTGTGCCGTCGCGCTCGTCGACCAGGCTGTGCAGCGGTTCGTGCCGGGTGACGACATCGGTGATCGCCCGCTGCAGCGCGTCGGTGTCGAGCTCGCCGACGAGCCGTACGGTGAACGGGATGTTGTATGCGGCAGCCGAATCGGGATCGAGGCGCGCCGCCAGCCACAGGCGTTGCTGTGCCGTGGACAGGGGGACCGGTCCGGTGGCCGTGTCTCGTGGTTCGGTGGTATCGGTTGTGAGCTCGACCCCCTGCTCCTCCAGGTGCGCTGCGAGGGAGGCGAGGTCGGTCGTGTCGAAGACCGCGCGCAGGCCGACCTTCGTTCCGGTCGCCCGGGACAAGCGGGCGGCCACCCGGGTCGCCGACAGCGAGTTGCCGCCGATTCCGAAGAAGTTGGCGGACATCGAGATCGGCGAGATCCCGAGTACGGCGGACACGGTGTCGGCGACGAGGCGTTGGAGCGGGCCGTCGGGCTCGACATGGCTCCCGGCGTCCGGCTGCGATGGCGCCGGCAGTGCGCGCCGGTCCAGTTTGCCGTTGCTGGTGGTCGGCAACTCGTCGAGCACCATCACGACGGTCGGCACCATGTGATCGGGCAGAGCGTCGGCCAGTTCTGCCCGCAGGTCACGATCGTCGAGACCGCTGCCCGCGACGTAACCGACCACCGTTGCCGCATCCGCGACCATGTCGTCGCGCAGCAGCACGCCGGCGGCCCGGACACCGTCGAGCCGGCTCAGTGCGGCCTCGATCTCGCCGAGTTCGACGCGCTGACCGCGGATCTTGACCTGAGAGTCGGTGCGGCCCAAGTACTCCAGCTCGCCGTCGGCGCGTCGGCGCACGAGGTCGCCGGTGCGGTAGAGGCGGTCGCCCGAGCCGCTCGGGTCCGCGATGAAGCGGGTGGCGGTCAGCTCGCCACGCGACCGGTAGCCACGCGCGAGTTGCATTCCGCCCAGGTACAGCTCGCCGATGGCGCCCGGAGGTTGCGGAACCAGGCGGTGATCGAGGACATGCACGCTGGTGTTCCACACCGGGCGTCCGATGGGCACAACGTCCGCGTCGGGTGAGCAATGGTCGTGATACGTGACGTCGATGGCGGCTTCGGTGGGGCCGTACAGATTGTGGACAGGTGCGGGTGTCAGTCGTGCGGTCGCCCCAACCGTCGCCGGTGTCAGTGCCTCGCCACTGGTGAAGATCTGGCGGAGCGACGCGAGCTGTGCCGCGGTGTCGGGATCGGCGTCCTCGCCGGCGCCGGGATCGAAGGTGGCGGCAAACGCGGCCAGCATGGAGGGCACGAAGTGCGTTGTGGTGACACCGAACTGGCCGATGGTGTCACGTAGATACCACGGATCGCGGTGACCGTCGGGAGTCGGCACGACGAGTGTGGCGCCGGTGGTGAACGGCCAGAAGAACTCCCAGACCGACACGTCGAAGGTCGCCGGGGTCTTCTGCAGGACTCGATCGGCGGTGGTGAGCGGGTAGCGCGACTGCATCCAGCGCAGCCGGTTGACGATGGCGCGGTGGGTGATCACCACCCCCTTGGGCTTACCCGTGGAGCCCGAGGTGAACAGCACATACGCCGCGTGGTCGGGGTGCGGGGCGCGCGGAGTGACGGTGCCGGTCTCGGCGACGAGTTCATCCAGAGCGACGGTGTCAATCTGATCGACTCCGTCGGTGTCAATTTGATCGACTCCGTCGGTGTCAATTTGATCGACTCCGTCGAGGTCGGGCAGTTCGTCGTCGGAGATCACGAGCGCCGGCGTCGCCGTGGTCAAGATGTGGCCGAGTCGTTCGGCGGGTTCGGCGGGGTCGATCGGCAGGAATGCCGCACCGGCACGTACCACCGCGTGCAGCGCGATGACCTGCTCGGCGCTGCGCGCAAGGCGCACCCCGACAACGCTTTCCGGTCCGACGCCGCGCTCGGCGAGGGCTGCTGCAGCGGCGTCGGCGCGGTCGGCGAGCTCGGCATGGGTGAGTGTGTGACCGCTCACCGCGTCGACGATGGCCGTCGCATCGGGGTGCAGGCGGGCGGCCTCGTCGAGCAGATCGACGAGCGAGCGCTCGCCGGTGACAACAGTCGGGCCATTCGTGTGCTCGGACAGGTCGTCGGTCTCGGCGGGCGTGAGCAGCCCCAACTCCACGACGTGGCGTTCGGGGTCGGCGAGGACAAAGCGCGTCAGGAAATCGATGATGCGCGTGTGGTGGGCCTCGATCTCCCACGGGGCGTAGACATTCGGGTTGGCTTCCAGGTCGAGCCGCATGCCGCCGGTGAAGCCGTCGTAGACATTGATCGAGGCGTCTTCGACGGGTCCGGTCGAGAGGACGTTCAGTTCGCCACGCAGGGAACCGAAGTCGATGTGTTCGAAGAACAGCATGACGTTGACCATCGGGCCGAAGAATCCTCGACGACCGCCCGGGCTCGCGAGGACCTCCGCGGTGATGTCCTCGTGGCGGTACTTCTGGTGGCGCACAGCCTGTTTGATCTCGGCGTTGGTGTCACGCAGTACCTGTGCAACAGTCGCGGTCTCCTCGTCGATCGCAACCCGCACGGGAACGACATTCGAGGTGAGGCCCGCCGATGTGCGCAGGATGTCTCGGTCACGGGCGGCGACCGGAAGGCTGAGCATCGACTCGGAACGGTCGTTGAGCCGGGCGAGGTAGGTGGCCACGGCGGCCGTGATCACCGATGCCGGCCGCACGCGGTGCTCCTTGGCCAGGGACCGGATGCGTTGCACCAGGTCGTCGTCGAGGTCGGCCGAACGCACCGTCGCGATCGGCGCGGCCGCCTCCGACCGTCCCGACAGCGACGTGGTTTCCGGGGTCGGGACCAGATGATCGGTCCAGTAGTCACGATCGCGGGTGAACTTTTCCGACGACCGGTAGTCGTGGTCGAGGTCGGCGATCTCGGCCATGGTCGCGGTGTCGGCGTCGGACGCGTCGTGGCCGGCGGAGATCGCTGTGTAGTGTGCGGCGACCCGCACCATCATGTACATCGCGGCGTATCCGTCGAAGGCGAGGTGGTGGCCCCAGCAGTACCAGATGACGTGCCGCGGGCCGACTCGCAGGAGGTAGGTCTCGAGCAGCGGGTCGGTGAACAGGTCGGTCGACTTCGAGCGGTGCTCGTCCATCCAGGCGAGGGCGGCGGCGCGCGGGTCGGCGGCGTCGGAGAAGTCGCGAGTGCCCAGCGCGATCGGTCGATCGTGGTCGACGAGTACGCGGGGTTCGTCGTCACCGTCGAGGTCGTCGACGAGCCGGAGCAGACCTGATTGGGTTTCGGTGCTCGTCGCGGCCACCGCGGCCCGCATGATCTCGGCGTCGACATCGTCGCGGAATTCGGCGTAGGCCACCACGGACATCGGCACGTCGGGGTCGATCTGCTGGGCGTAATAGATGCCGCGCTGAGCTGCGGTCATCGGGATCGACTGGTCGGCGATGATGGGCTGGATCGTGCTTTCTGCGGTCACCGGTGTGCCTCCCTGCCTCGCGAGCAATGCCGGTTGGGCGGTTGTCTCCACCCGGATGGCTTATGTGAGTGCTTCGCGCGAGGGGTGGCCGCAGATGGGTGCTGTTTTGATCGGATGACCCAACTGGCGAGTAGGCCGCCGACCGGATTTGGCTCCGACCTGCGGGTTCGCCTACACTTGTGGGGTTGCCTGCGGCATGAACGTGCCGCGAATCGGCGCACGAACCCACTGGGGAGGTCCGTTTCGGCGGAAAAGCCCAGGCAGGCGTGTGTCCGGTGGTGACAGACCGTGTGCGTCGGGTCGGAAATCCGGCGGACAGAAATACCAGGTCAAGGAGACCAACGAGTGATTCAGCAGGAATCTCGCCTGCGGGTCGCCGACAACACCGGAGCCAAGGAAATCTTGTGCATCCGCGTGCTCGGCGGTTCCTCGCGGCGCTACGCCGGCATTGGTGACGTGATCGTCGCCACTGTCAAGGACGCCATCCCGGGCGGCAACGTCAAGAAGGGCGAGGTCGTCAAGGCAGTCATCGTGCGCACCACCAAGGAGCGCCGTCGTCAGGACGGAAGCTACATCCGTTTCGACGAGAACGCCGCCGTCATCCTCAAGGGTGAGAGCGACCCCCGCGGTACCCGCATCTTCGGCCCGGTCGGCCGCGAGCTGCGTGAGAAGAAGTTCATGAAGATCGTGTCGCTGGCACCGGAGGTGATCTGACATGAAGGTGCACAAGGGTGACACCGTGATCGTCATCTCGGGCAAGGACAAGGGCGCCAAGGGCAAAGTCATCCAGGCCTTCCCGAAGGAGCAGCGTGTTCTCGTCGAGGGCGTCAACCGAATCAAGAAGCACACCGCCGCGTCGGCGAACGAGCGCGGTGCCTCCTCCGGCGGCATCGTGACCCAGGAAGCCTCGATCCACGTCTCGAACGTGATGGTCGTGGACTCCGACGGCAACCCGACTCGCGTCGGCTACCGCGTCGACGAAGAGTCCGGCAAGAAGGTCCGGATCTCGCGCAAGAGCGGGAAGGACATCTGACATGACTTCAACCGAAACCAAGATTCAGCCGCGCCTGAAGACTCGCTACCGCGAGGAGATCAAGGACGCGCTCAACAAAGAGTTCGACTACGCCAACGTGATGCAGATCCCGGGCGTCGTGAAGGTCGTCGTGAACATGGGTGTCGGTGACGCCGCCCGCGACGCCAAGCTCATCAACGGCGCTGTCGAGGATCTCGCGAAGATCACCGGTCAGCGTCCGGAGATCCGCCGGGCCCGCAAGTCCATCGCGCAGTTCAAGCTGCGTGAGGGTATGCCGATCGGTGCCCGCGCCACGCTGCGCGGCGACCGTATGTGGGAGTTCCTGGATCGCCTCGTGTCCATCGCCCTCCCGCGTATCCGCGACTTCCGCGGTCTGTCCGACCGCCAGTTCGACGGCAATGGCAATTACACGTTCGGCCTGAACGAGCAGTCGATGTTCCACGAGATCAACATCGACAACATCGACCGGCCGCGCGGTATGGACATCACCGTCGTCACGTCGGCCACCACGGACGAGGAAGGCCGCGCGCTGCTTCGCGCCCTGGGCTTCCCGTTCAAGGACAACAACGTTAAGGACAACTGACATGGCAAAGAAGGCTCTGGTCAACAAGGCCAACAAGAAGCCCAAGTTCGCCGTGCGGGCCTACACCCGGTGCAACAAGTGCGGTCGTCCGCACTCGGTGTTCCGCAAGTTCGGCCTGTGCCGTGTGTGCCTGCGCGAAATGGCGCACGCCGGTGAGCTTCCGGGCGTGCAGAAGTCCAGCTGGTGACTTCGCGCTAACCAGATAGCACGTTCAGCCCCACCTCCCACGTCGGGAGGTGGGGCTGAACGCATTTCACCCGCGGCGTGGCTGGGTTCGCTATGGAGTTCTCAAAGGGCGTGCGCGGTCCCGACGGGTCGGGTGCGCGAAAGGTGCTGCGCGGTGAAGTCGGTGAAATGCCTTCCCCGGCAGGGGGTCAGGCGGCGATGCGGTCGTCGAGGGTCATGGTGCGTCGGTTGTAGGCGGGCAGTGGGGTTCGTCGGGGGTCGATAGTGGCGGGTGGTACGAGCCAGGGGTGGCGGTCGGCGCCCATGATGATGTCCCAGTCGCTGGCATGGATGTAGGCGTGGCAGGACGGGCAGAGTAGGCATCCGTTGTCGAGGTCGGTGGGGCCGCCGTGGCTCCAGAACGCGATGTGGTGGACGTGGGTGCGCCCAGCGGGGGCGCCGCATTTGATGCAGCAGTGGTCGCGGATGATGATGGCTCGCCGTAGGTGTGCGGGGAACAGTCGTTTGCTGGTGCCCATCTGGAGGGGGACGGTTTCTCCGTCGATGACGACGTCGGTGACGGTGGAGTCACACGCCAACAGTGATGCGGTGGTGGGGCTGATGGGGCCCAGCCACAGCAGGCTGGCTTTGTCGGGGGCGGTGGCCGGAAGCAGCACGGAGACCTGTGTTTTGGGTGGTGTGGCCAGGGTGGTGTCGGCGACGGCGGCGGCGTCGAGGATCAGTTCGAGGGCATCGGCGTTGCGGGCACCTTGGGCGCGGGCATCGTCGGAGCCGTCGGGTTCGGGTCGGGGTGTGTTCAAGGATTCGATGGCGGCGGTGAGTTTTTCGCCGGTGACGGTGTCGAGGTCGCCGCGCACGGCGACGCGGCCGCCGTTGGTGGGTGTGACGGTGAACTCGTTGATGGTGCGGTCCTCTCCGGGTGGGACTCCTGCGGCGGTGATGGCGTAGGTGTTGCCCAGTTCTCGTGCTTTCGTGGCGATCTCGGCGGGGGTGGCGCCGGACATGGCCTGCGCGATCAACGTGTGTTCGATGTCTGCTCGCTCCTCGTCACAGATTCCGTCGGGCGCGCGTCGGCCGATGTGGGCGATACCGCCGATGATGGCGTCGGCGTGTTCCCCAGATATTGCGCCGTCGGCGGTGTAGCCGGGTAGCCGCGACGTCGGTGTCTGTGCTGCACCGATGCGTAACCAGCGGTGCGCTACTGCCGGGGCGACACCCATGGCGATGAGCAGGGCCGATGTTTTGCTGGTGGTGTGGCGGGCGACGCCGAGGCGGTCGAGGGTGGCGGCGATGGTGGCGGCGTGGTGGTCGAGGATGGCGCGCAGTTCGATGAGCAGGGTCATCGCGGTGTGTGCTTGGCGGCCGCTGGGTGTGGTGCCGCCGGGTGGGAGGTCCCAGAGTGCTGCGCGGATCGCGGTGAGCACGCCGAGGTAGCCCTCAGGGTCGAGAAGCTGGGCGTCGACGACTTGTGGGCTGTCGACGCTTGGGGCGGGGGCGGTTGTTGTGGGCATGACGGAACCTTCCACATCAAAAGGGTGGGTTTGTCGTCATCGTTGGAAATACATCGGCGAAAACCGCTGCCGATGCGTGTCTTTCATCTGCTGAGAGCTACGGTAGCCGGGGGCACCGACAAGAATGGACGGTCATCATCTGGCTGTCGCCACGGAGGCATGCTGTCATCTGATCTCGAAACTGATCACACACTATCGCGGGGGTCCGACAAGAATCTGTCGTCGGCGCTTGATGCTGGCGGCGCTGTGGAAGAAGTGCACCTCGCCGATATGCGTGGCGACGGCACTTGGGGCGGGGGCGGTTGTTGTGGGCATGACGGAACCTTCCACATCTGAGGGTGGGCTTGTCGTCATCATTTGTGGTGCATCGGCGAAACCTACTGTCGATGCCTGTCATTCATCTGCTGAAAACCACTGTAGCCGGGGGCACCGACAATACTGTGCGCCGTTCATCCTCGACGCCAGTTCCGTGCGGCCCGGCGTCGTTGCGCTCGGTTCATCCCCTCGTACGCGGAGATGACACGCGGGCCGTCGACCTGCAACGCGTTCGCGTCGTGCACGCCCTTCACGTACTGATGCTCGGGCCGAAGGCTGTAGCCCACCTCCCACGGGTAGGTGCCGAGGTCGTCGGGCCAGACCGCCTGCAGGACAGGCGCATCGGGGTAGATCTCGTTGGTGATGAGCAGATCGCACTTGTCGAGCATCTCGATCACTATGACGGGCACCTCAAGCGATTCGAGTTGCACGGGAACCGAATTCGCAACTGCTTGACGCCAGTCGTAACGGTGGAACACGTTGCCGAGCTCGTTCAGCACGTGGCCGCTGGTGCGTGCATCGAGCCCGTAGACCGCCATTTCCGGCAACTCATGCAGGCGCAGGCCGGTGGTGTAGGCGAACGAGCACTCCGGTGCCGTGCATTCGGTCGATGCGCACGAGCACTGGTCACTGATGGCGGTCACCGCCCACCCGCAGCGCCGGATGCGGTCCAGCGTCTCGCGCACCAGGGGGTCGGGATGCCAGCGGGGAAGTCCGCGGAGATCGGAAGCGTGGTCGGCCATGTTCGCTCCTTTGTTCGAGGTGGAACAAGTAGAGCAGGTGGGTCCGACAGAACTGATTCATGACGTTGTTCTTGAGGCCGTCAGCGTTCCAGCGTGGTGGTGTGAATGCCGGTGGCGGTGTACGTCGTCAGCACGACGTCGCCATCCTCGGTGAACGTGGGACCGGTTCGTGGTGCGCCCGGAACTGTGAGGGCGTGATGGGTGACTCCGTCAGGTTCGATCACATGCAATTGTGTTGTGGGTGTTTCATCGGAGTAGTCGGTCGTGAGAAAGTAGGCACTTCCATCTGGCCCTGCGGTCAGCCCAGACACGTCTCCGTCGATCTCCGTGGGGAACACGCCGTCGGGAGTGATGGCCATGACGGTGCGCGCCGAGCTGAAATCAGCCCGGGTCACCTGAAATGCGTTGGCACCGCCGGTAACCGGGTCGCCGTATCGGATGCCGTCGAGAGGGACGTACTCGACCGTCCCGTTTGTGGAGACTATTGCCACAACGGTGGTCGGTTCCTCTGCCGACGTATCGCTCTCCATCGAGAGGTAGACCGTCCCATCGGGCGCGACGACAAAGCTGTTGGACTGGCCGTCCACCGTCGTGCTCGTGGGGGTCCCGTCCGGCCGGATCGTCGTCACGGTGGTGTGCCACGTTCCCGACCCGTCGGAATCGCGCGTGATGAGGAGGAGTGTGCCGTCCTCGTCGATGAGTTGCGGCGAGTTGCCGGTGCCTTCGACGGTGATCGGGTCACGTGGGGAGTCGGCGGTGATGGCGGTGACCGTGGTGGTCTGGTCCGGATAACTGCCGTCGACGGTGGTCTGGTAGACAGCAGTGGGTGTGACAGCCACCTGTCCCCACGTCGAACCTTCAATCGGCACAGTCTGTTCGACCGTCCCGTCGGGCGCGAACACGGTTACGACTGTGATCGGTCCATCCGGCGAGCCGTAGTTCGGAATCGTCGTGGTCTGATAGACCCGACCGTCGTTGCCGTCCACCGCGGTCAGATACGGAGTTCCGTCGAGGTCGACAAAGCGATGGGTCCCGTCGGGATTGATCACGATCACTGTGGTCCCGGCGGCGTTGTGCACGGTCTGGTACGTGATCCCCGACGTGGTCGTGACGGCGTTTCCATCTGCCGCTCCCGGGTGACTTATGGTGATGGCGTCGCCTCCGCCGGCGGGGATCACCGAGACGTGGGTGGTGTAGCCGCCGCCAGACTCGAAGGATTGCGTTGTGACATAAGCGGTCCCGTCGGGGCCGGCCACGACCGGCGACGAGGCGTTGTAGGCGCTGGTGGGTCCCGATCGGCCGGGGACGACGACTGTGTCGATCGTGCCGTCCGGCCCGGCGATCACAACCGTTGTTTGTTGTGTCGCGTTGTCGTACGCGGTCTGATATGCCTTTCCGTCCGCACCGAGCACGAGGTTCTGCGCTTGACCGGGCGTGTCATGGGTGACCACGGTTCCGTCCGGGGCGACGACGTTCAGGTGGCCGGGTCCGACGAGGTAGTAATCGTCGAAGGTGGTGTAGTAGATGGTTCCGTCAGCGCCGAACGCCATTGTTTCCCGATTTCCCACACCCGCTAGTGTCGCGTGTCGTAAGTTCTTAAACGCTTTCCGGGCTGGGAGGATGAGTTATGGCGAATTCCCCGGCCCCGGCATTGACCCTTCGTGATGG
>NZ_JBEXMX010000029.1:0-58309 GCF_040610755.1 Gordonia sp. NPDC003585
GCCGACCGGTGCTCCCGGTGGTCCTCCCGGTGGTGGCTTCCGCGGACGTCCGGGTGGCGGCGGCGGTGGCCGCGGTCGCGGTGGCGCTGCTGGTGCCTTCGGACGCCCCGGTGGGGCCCCGCGCAAGGGTCGCAAGTCGAAGCGGGCGAAACGCGCCGAGTACGAGAACATGCAGGCACCGGCCGTCGGTGGCGTTCGGCTGCCCCGCGGCAACGGCGAGACCATCCGTCTCGCTCGCGGTGCGTCGCTGTCGGACTTCGCCGACAAGATCGACGCCAATCCGGCATCGCTGGTCCAGGCGTTGTTCAACCTCGGCGAGATGGTCACGGCCACCGAGTCGGTGAATGACGAGACGCTGGAGCTGCTCGGCTCGGAGATGAACTACACCGTGCAGGTGGTCAGCCCCGAGGACGAGGATCGCGAACTCCTCGAGAGCTTCGACCTCACCTACGGCGAGGACGAGGGCGACGACGAGGATCTCGAACAGCGCCCGCCGGTGGTCACCGTCATGGGCCACGTCGACCACGGTAAGACCCGACTGCTCGACACCATCCGAAATGCCAGCGTCCGCGAGGGCGAGGCCGGTGGTATCACCCAGCACATCGGTGCCTACCAGGTCAACACCCACCTCAACGGTGACGACCGCCTGATCACGTTCATCGACACCCCGGGTCACGAGGCGTTCACCGCCATGCGTGCCCGCGGTGCCAAGAGCACCGACATCGCGATCCTGGTGGTCGCCGCCGACGACGGCGTCATGCCGCAGACGGTGGAGGCGATCAACCACGCGCAGGCGGCCGACGTGCCGATCGTGGTGGCGGTCAACAAGATCGACAAGGAAGGCGCCGACCCGTCGAAGATCCGCGGTCAGCTCACCGAGTACGGCCTCATTCCCGAGGAGTACGGCGGCGAGGCGATGTTCGTCGACATCTCTGCCAAGCAGGGCACCAACATCGACGCTCTGCTCGAGGCCGTGTTGCTGACCGCAGATGCATCGCTGGATCTGCGTGCCAACCCGGACATGGACGCCCAGGGCGTCGCCATCGAGGCGCACCTCGACCGCGGTCGCGGTCCGGTGGCGACCGTGCTCGTGCAGCGCGGAACGCTCAAGGTCGGCGACTCGATCGTCGCGGGCGACGCCTACGGGCGCGTCCGACGCATGGTCGACGAGCACGGCGAGGACGTGCCCGAGGCACTGCCGTCGCGCCCGGTTCAGGTCATCGGCTTCACGTCGGTGCCCGGCGCGGGTGACAACCTGCTCGTCGTCGAAGAGGACCGCACCGCTCGGCAGATCGCCGACCGCCGCAATGCGCGCAAGCGCAACGCGCTGGCCGCACGCAGCCGCAAGCGGATCAGCCTCGAGGACCTGGATTCGGCGCTGAAGGAAACCAGTCAGCTGAACCTGATCCTCAAGGGCGACAACGCCGGTACCGTCGAGGCCCTCGAAGAGGCGCTTCTCGGTATCGAGATCGACGACGAGGTGCAGTTGCGCGTCATCGGTCGCGGTGTCGGTGGTGTCACCGAAACCGACGTCAACCTGGCGGCGGCCTCGGATGCCATCATCATCGGCTTCAACGTCCGCGCGGAGGGCAAGGCCACCGAGCTGGCCAACCGTGAGGGCGTCGAGATCCGATACTACTCGGTGATCTACCAGGCCATCGACGAGGTGGAGAGCGCGCTCAAGGGCATGCTCAAGCCGATCTACGAAGAGGTGGAGCTCGGCCGCGCCGAGATCCGCGCGATCTTCAAGTCGTCGAAGGTCGGCAACATCGCCGGCTGTCTGGTGCAGTCGGGCATCGTCCGGCGCAACGCCAAGGCGCGCTTGCTGCGTGACAACATCGTCATCGCCGAGAACCTCACCATCGCCTCGCTCAAGCGGGAGAAGGACGATGTGACCGAGGTCCGCGACGGTTACGAATGCGGTCTCACGCTGACGTACTCGGACATCAAGGTCGGCGACGTCATCGAGTCGTATGAGCTGCAGGAGAAGGCACGCGACTGACGCATGACCTGCTCCCCTTCCCGAACAGCCCGCAACGCGGTGCCAAATCGGGAAGGGGAGTACCTTTTTTCACACCGCGAGGGAGGACTGGAGATGGCTGACCCGGCACGGGCACAGCGCTTGGCCAAGCGGATCTCGTCGATCGTGGCGTCTGCGATCGCGCACGAGATCAAGGACCCGAGACTGGCTTACGTGACGATCACCGATGCGCGTGTATCGGGAGACCTGCATGACGCGACCCTGTACTACACGGTGATGGGCGAATCCCTGGACGTCGAACCCGATTTCGACGGTGCGGCGGCGGGGCTCGCGAAGGCGACCGGTGTCCTGCGGTCCAAGGTCGGTGCCGGAACCGGCGTTCGTTTCACGCCGACCCTGCGATTTGTCCTCGACACCGTGCCCGACGCGGCGCGGCAGATGGAGGAACTGGTCGCACGGGCGCGCGCCAACGATGAACTCGTCGCCCGGCAGGCGCGCGACGCCCGCCCGGCCGGCGATGCCGATCCGTACCGCACCCCCGACGAAGAGGGTACCCACGAGTGAGTCCTTCTTCGCCCGCGGAGATCGCCGCCGAACTCGCCGCAGCGAAGGCGGTGACGATCCTGTGTCACGTGCGCCCGGATGCCGACACGATCGGTAGCGGCCTGGCGCTCGGGCTCGCGCTCGACCGTCTGGGTGTCGAGGTCGAGGTCTCCTATCCCGGCGGCGAGCAGCTGCCGGCAGTCCTCGGTCGCCTGCCCGGCAGCAAGCTGCTCGTCGACGCCGGTGACGTGCACGGGCATCCGGTGACCGTGTCCGTGGACGCGGCCACGGCCGATCGGCTCGAGGCGCTGGAAGCGTCGTTCCGTGCGGCGGAGCGGTCGATCACGATCGACCATCACGCGTCGAATACGGGTTTCGGCGACCTCGACTTCATCGACCCGCACGCCGATTGCACGGCGCTGCTGGTGCTGCAGGTCCTCGACGAACTGCACGTCGAACTCGACGAGGACATCGCCACCTGCCTGTATGCAGGTCTGACGACCGACACCGGGTCGTTCAAGTGGGCTCGGCCGGAGTCGTTCCGGGTCGCGGCACGGCTGCTGGATATGGGTGTCGACGCCCGTAAGTGGAGCCGGGCTCTGTTCGACACGCACCCGTTCGTGTGGTTCACCATGATGTCGGAGGTGCTGGGGTCGGCTCGGCTGGAACCGGACGCCTGCAACGGCGAAGGTCTCGTGTACGCCGTGGTGGATCAGCAGGCGCTGGCCGGGATGAGCTGGTCGGAGTCCGAGAGCGTGATCGATATCGTGCGGACCGCCGGCGAGGCGGAGGTGGCCGCGGTGTTCAAGGAGATCGAGCCCGGGAAGTGGACGGTGTCGTTGCGCTCCAAGGACATCGTCGACCTCGTGCCGATTGCGCGCGCACACGGCGGTGGTGGTCATCGCCAGGCGTCCGGATACAGCGACGAGGGGACAGCCGCGGAAGTGGTCGCCCGATTGGTGACGTCGCTCTGACCGACATCGGCGACGCGGGCGTGCGGCGGATCGCCACATTGACGGTCTCGGCGCTGGCCGTGCTGATCGCGCCACCCCTCTACCTGCTGCTCGACCTGGCCGTTGTGGGACGACTCGGCGGTGACGAACTCGCCGCGCTGGCCGTGGCCACCCTGGTGCTCTCCATCATCAGTACCCAGCTCACGTTCCTGTCCTACGGAACGACTGCCCGATCGGCCCGACGATTCGGTGCGGGCGACCGTCCGGGCGCGATTGTCGAAGGTGTGCAAGCGAGTTGGATTGCACTCGGGGTCGGCGTCGCCATCGTCGCGGTTGCCTATCCGCTGGCTCCGATGGTGCTGCGAGCGCTGGTCGGCTCATCGTCGCCGGATGCCGCTGTCGTGGCCGACGACGCCGCCGGGTGGGTGCGGATCGCTGTCTTCGGCGTGCCACTGATCTTGCTGTCGATGGCGGGCAACGGATGGATGCGCGGCGTCCAGGACACCCGTCGCCCGGTGATCTACGTGGCGGTCGGGCTGTCGGTGGCCGCGGTACTCGTCGTCGGCCTGGTGCACGGCGTCGGACCCTTTCCGCGACTGGGTCTGCCCGGCAGCGCGGTGGCCAACGTCGTCGGCCAAGCGCTGACCGGTCTACTGTTCACGGTCCGCATCATGCGCGAGAGCATCGGCGGCACAACGGATTCCGCGTGGTCGGCGTTGCGGCCGCGGTGGCCGGTGATCGTCAAGCAATTGGTGATGGCCCGCGACCTCGTCGTGCGCAGTCTCTCGTTCCAGATCTGCTTTCTGTCGGCCGCTGCGGTCGCCGCACGCTTCGGTGTCGCACAGGTCGCCGCTCACCAGTTGGTGTTGCAACTGTGGGAATTCATGTCGCTGTTCCTGGACTCGCTCGCGATCGCCGCCCAGGCGCTCGTCGGCGCGGCGCTCGGTGCCGGCAGTGTGCGGGCCGCCGGATCGGTCGCACGACGCGTGACCGTGGTATCGCTGGTCGCCGCCGGGCTTGCCGCCGGCGTGTTCGCGGCGGGGGCGTCGATCATTCCCCGCGTCTTCACCTCCGACGCCGCGATTCTCGACGCGATCGGCGTGCCGTGGTGGTTTTTCGTCGCGATGCTGCCGATTGCCGGCGTCGTGTTCGCGCTCGACGGCGTGCTGCTCGGCAGCGGCGACGCCGCGTTCCTGCGAACGGCGACGCTGGCCGGCGCGCTGCTCGGATTCCTCCCGCTGATCTGGCTGTCGCTGGTGTTCGACTGGGGCCTGGCCGGCATCTGGTCGGGGCTGGTGGTGTTCATGCTGGTGCGTCTCGCCACGGTGGTCTGGCGCATCAGGTCCGGGCGGTGGCATCGCGTGGGTGCCGAGACCGCCTGATCACCAGGCGCCTGGTGGCCTGCGATCGTCGTAGCGGGTCTGCTGGTAGGCGGGCTGTTGATAGTGGGGGTCGAATGCCTGGGTGGGTTGCGACTGCCACTGGTTGGCCGGTGGCTGCGTCGTGCCTGGGCCGTCGGACGATCGGCCGAACAGACGGAACGCGTCGACCACACAGAAAATGAGAATGCCACCGACCACGACGGCCAAGTCGACCGCGGACTGCTGGTAGAAAACAGCCGGAGCGTCTGCCGTCCAGTCGATCTTCGGTATCTGCCACGCAGCAACGGCGATGAGCGGACCGACGATCAAGATGCCGAGGAACGCGAATCCGCTGCGTCGACGGGCAATGGTCCACCCGAAGATGCATCCGCAGTAGAGCGCCGCATAGATCGACCTCGCCACCCACGGTTCGATGCGGGCCAGGTCATCAGCACTGAGATCGAGGTCGACGAAGAGCCAGCGGTGGAAGGTCGGACTGACCAGCACGAGGTAGGCCGCGCCGAAGATCATCGCGACCACGGCGGACAGAATGCGCTGGGCGACCTTGCGGCCCCAGATCAGCAGGACGAGGACGAAGGCGACCCAGAAGCCGGCTTCGACGAACCAGAAACCCCAGTCGGGCGCCGGTTCCATCTCGCTGACCACCTGCAGTCCGAGTGCGTATCCCATGAAGAGTGCGACCAGCAGGATCGTGCTGATGATCCCGCGCACCAGCCACGGGCCGCGATCAGAAAAACCAGGCTTGGGCGTCGGCGGACGCCAGGTCGGGTCGCTCACGCCGTAGGACACCGGTGAAGTTTCTCACGTCGGCCCCTCGGATGCGGATCGATGCGTGCGGAGCGGCGTCGGTACCACTCGGTCTGGCACGATGGATCCTTGTGGCAACTCTGTGGGCGATCAGCGATCTGCACGTCGCGCATCGGGGTAACGAGCACATCGTCGACCAGATCCGGCCGTCCTCACCCGACGACTGGCTGATCGTCGCCGGCGATGTGGCCGAGCGCACCGACGACATCGTCGACACCCTCCGCCGTCTGCGCACCCGTTTCCACACCGTCGTGTGGGTGCCCGGTAATCACGAGCTCTACACGACTGCCAAAGATCCGCTCCAGGTGTTCGGCGTGGCCCGCTACGACTACCTCGTGCAGGCGTGCCGCGACCTCGGCGTCGTGACACCCGAGGACATCTACCCGCTGTTCGACCCGGGCGACGGCACGCCACCGGTGCGGGTGGTGCCGATGTTCCTGCTTTACGACTACACCTTCCGGCCCGAGGGCACCGCGAACAAACTCACCGCGCTCGCGTTGGCGCGCGAGCGCAATGTGGTGGCCACCGACGAGTTCCTGCTGTCCCCGGAGCCGTTCGGAACGCGCGACGCCTGGGGCCGTGCTCGGATCGAGTCGACGCGCACGCGGCTCGAAGCGCTCGACCCCGCCGAGAAGACGGTCCTGATCAACCACTGGCCGCTGCGCCGCGAACCCACCGACGCCCTGATGTACCCAGAATTCGCGCTGTGGTGCGGCAGCGAACTGACCGCGGACTGGCATACCCGCTTCAATGCGGCCTGCTGCGTCTACGGGCACCTGCACATCCCGCGGACCACCTGGTACGACGACATCCGGTTCGAAGAGGTGTCCGTCGGCTACCCACGCGAATGGAAGCGTCGGGGGCTGCCGCAACCGTTGCTGCGCAAGATCATCCCCGACGAGGGACTGCGGCCCGAAGACCTTCCCGAGCACGGTGCCCGGTTCGAACTCCCACCCGACTATGCTGAGCGCGCCGCCGAGTTCCGGCGGCGGATCGAGGAGCGGCGCGCACGACGAGCAGGGAGTCAGAATTCGTGATCGAACGATTGGTGCCCGCGGGAGTCGCGTCCGCCGAGGCCTTCTCGGATCCGCCCGGACTCGAACCGTTGCCGGCCGAACGCAGTCTCGTAGCCAAGGCGGTCGACAAGCGTCGTCGTGAATTCACCACCGCGCGCCATTGCGCCCGACAGGCGTTGGGCCAGTTGGGCTTCGGTCCGGAGCCGATTCTGCGCGGAGACAAGGGATCGCCGGTGTGGCCGTCGGGCGTGGTCGGCAGTCTGACCCACTGCGATGGATATCGTGGTGCGGTGGTTGCCTATTCGATGCAGGTCCGATCGCTCGGGATCGACGCCGAGCCCCATGATCGACTGCCCGACGGCGTGCTCGATCACACCAGTCTCCCCGAGGAACGTGCGGTGCTCGCCACGCGATCCTCGGACCTCCACTGGGACCGATTGTTGTTCTGCGCCAAGGAGGCCACCTACAAGGCATGGTTTCCGGTGACCGGACGCTGGCTCGGTTTCGAGGATGCGCACATCACGTTCGAACAGGCCGACGCGACGTCGGGCACCTTCCGAACACGCATTCTCATCGACCCCGCCGCGGCGGACGGGGGAACGCCGTTGCTGGAACTTCCGGGTCGGTGGCTGATCGACGATGGCCTCATCATGACCTCGATCGCGCTGGTGTGACATGGCGGACGCATCGATCGAGAACGCCGGTTTGCTCATCGTCGACAAGGCGGCGGGCATCACCAGCCACGATGTGGTCTCGCGCTGCCGCAAGATCTTCAACACTCGACGCGTGGGACACGCGGGCACCCTCGACCCGATGGCCACCGGCGTTCTCGTCATCGGAATCGAGCGTGCGACAAAGCTTCTCGGCCTGCTGTCGCTGACCACCAAGTCGTACGCCGCGACCATCCGGCTGGGTGCGGCCACCACCACCGACGACCGTGAAGGTGAGGTCATCTCCTCGGCAGACGCCTCATCGGTGACCGACGGCGAGATCACGGCACAGATCGCCACCTTGACCGGCGATATCCTGCAGGTGCCGGCCAAGGTCAGTGCGATCAAGGTCGACGGTCGGCGCGCCCACGCCCTGGTACGCACGGGTGCCGACTTCGATCTCGCGCCCCGGCCGGTGACCGTCTCGCGATTCGAGGTCGTCGAGATCCGGCGTGAGGGCGAGTTCATCGACCTCGATGTCGTGGTCGACTGCTCCGCGGGTACCTACATCCGTTCACTGGCAAGGGATCTGGGCGTTGCGCTCGGCGTCGGCGGGCATCTGACAGCACTACGACGGACGGCCGTCGGACCGTTCACGCTGGATCATGCGTTGACTCTCGAGCAGGTCGCCGAGCGACCGCACGTCAGCCTCGACATCGACGAGGCGGTCAAGATCTCGTTCCCGCGCCGCGACATCGACAACGACGAGGCGGAGTCGATCAGTCAGGGCCGCTGGCTGGATCCGATTGGCATCAAGGGTGTCTACGTGGTCGTCGACCCCGCACAACGGGCCATCGCGCTTGTCCAGGAGAAAGGTCGCCGGGCGAGTTCGGTGATGGTGGTGCGCCCGGCGACCCTGCGCTGACCAGGCGTTCAGGCGACGCCCTTGAAAGGGTCGTGCTCGGCGATGAGTTTCTCGACGCGGGCCCCATCGAGGCGGGCGCGGACACTGGTCTGCTCCTGACGATCCCGGACCACCTTCGCGAGGGTGAATGTGCTGGAGGTCAGGAACAGCAGGGTGATCGCGAGGAAGCCGCGTTGCCACGCGTCGAGAGGGAGATAGGCGATGCCGATGATCGAGGCGCCGAGGCTGACGCCGAACGCGATGGCGGCCTGAATGTAGTAGGCGGTGGTCGTCGCGGACTGAGGAATCTCATTGGTCATGACAGAAACTGTCGCCCGTCCGGATCGTCGCTGCATGCGTGCTTCTACTCAGGCCGGCTGAGTACATGCGTCCGAGTACTCCCTCGGGACCAATGGCCCCAATTGCGCATCCGATCGTCGGAACTGCTTGACAGTAGCCCTGAACAGGCGCACGTTAGTCTGACTACACCAGTATTCAGATTGTTTTGCACGCAACGATGGGGGTCGAGATGACAAGCGTGGCACGCAGACCAGGGGGCAGTAGGTATCTGCCCGACCTCACGACCGCGACAGAGCATCTCTCTGTGGAGCAGACCCGGATCACGGTCAGCACCCCGCAGCGTCGTGCTGACGAGTACTTCGTTCGCGGTCACCTGGAAGACGCGTTCGATTTCTGGGCCGCAGCGGGTTCGGCGGCCAATGTCGCCATGCAACTCGGCTGGCCGGAGGTCGCCTACGGCGTGATGGAGTCCAAGGTCGAGTCGGGCGCGTTGATGAAGCATCCGTGGAAGCGGCTCCGAACCACCGAACAGTATCTGGCGGTGGCCATCCTGGGGACCGACGACGAACGAGCGGCCTACGCAGAGGCGATCAACTGGGCCCACCGGCAGGTCCGGAGCACCGAGTCGTCGCCAGTCAAGTACAACGCCTTCGATCGTGAACTCCAGATGTGGGTCGCGGCATGCCTGTTCATCGGTTTCGAGGACACTCACCAGTTGCTGCACGGACGCATGGATTCGGAGCAGGCCGAGAAGTTCTATCAGAGTGCACGTCCGCTGGCCACGACGTTGCAGGTGACCGACGACATGTGGCCGGCAACCCGCGCAGACTTCGACCACTACTGGAACATTGCGTGCGAGCGGATCAGCTACGACGAGCAGCAGGCGAAATTCATCAACGACCTCGTCGACCTTCGCATGATCAATCCGCTACTCGGCCTGCCGTTACGTGGGCTGCTTCGGTTCCTGACGATAGGTTCGCTGCCACCCCTGTTCCGCGAGAAGCTGGGCTTGCGCTGGCGGCCGATCGATCAGCGACGCTACGACAACCTCTTCCTGTTCGTCGGTTTCGTCAATCGCTTTCTGCCGCGACCACTTCGGTTCGGCGGCTTTTACATCGTGATGCGCGACCTGCGTCGCCGGATTCGCAAAGGAAAGCCTCTTGTCTGATACACGGACGACGCCGACCTCGTTGTGGGGCTATGTCAGTCGCATCCTCGACCACGAGATGAAGGTGTCGGAATTCATCGGCGCCCTGATCCTGATCGGCATTCCCTACTTCATCATCGGCGTCATCTGGACCGTGACGCACACGTCGCATCTGTCGGACGTCGACAGCACCACCGACAAGGTGATCTCCTTCCTCGGTTCCATCGTGTGCTGGCCCGTTCTGACGTTCTCCAACGTCACGATGACATGACGATCGGGGACATGGCCGTCGGGGACATGACCATCGGGGACCTGAAAGGCGTTGCAACATGATGACTTTGGTGCGGTTGATCGACATCTTCGTCGAGTTCGTGAAGATCCTCATCGGCCAGAGGGGTAACGCGGTGGCCCGTGTGCTGGCCTGGCTCGTGGTGCTCGCCGCGGTCGTGGCGGTCGTCTGGCTGATCGCCTGGGGAGCGTCGATGATCCCGACGTGGGTCGACGCGCTCAACGGGAGCTGATCCGACGAGTTCGGTGACAGCCCTCTGAACTGGGGAAATGCTGCGTGTCAAGGAGGTGCCGAGGACACCATGTGTTCGGTGGAGAATCTGTGCTGCACGCAGTTGAGCCGACGCGACACAGGGTGTGGCCTTCGAGCTGCGAGAACTCGAGTTGAGTTGGAGAACGCGAGTGCTGCAGCACCTTCGTTCTCCAATTCGGCACCGGTTGTCGCGGTGCCCCTCGCGCCGAAGCTCCGGCCCGCATGGCGGCCGCGTTCTTCCCACCTCAAGGTCGACTGGCGAACGTCGTAGCAGAAGGTGTCGCCCAGAGGGTACGTTCTACTACAACGTTTTCCACGGTCCCACCGTTGCTGCCATCTGGGCGCGCCGACTTCTGTGCTCGACGACGAGGTTCCCAGTCCGAGGACTTGCGCTGCGACAGGGGCCTCGTTTCTGTCCAGAGACCTTCGGAACTGCCGACGGTCCTGACCACAAGTGAGGTCTTTGTGATGGTGGTCCGCGACGGCCGCTGAATCAGTGATCGGCGAGATAGATGGCCCGCGCCGCGATGTCGCCGAGATCGAGTTGTCCGTCGCCGTCGACCGAGATGGTGATGGTGCCCGCGAACGGTCGCTTCTCGGCGACGGTGAGAACGCTGTCGAGCGCCACCCCGACCTCGTCGAAGTAGCGGAGCATCTCCGGATCATCGTCGGAAATCCTTGCCACCGTGCCGGATTCGCCGGATTCCAGGTCGGATAGGAGGCGCAGGTCGGGACTGGGCACCGAGCCGTCGAGGGCCGGGATCGGATCACCGTGCGGATCCCGGTCGGGATGTCCGAGTTTCGCGTCGAGCCGAGCCATCAGTCGATCGGACACGGCGTGCTCCAGAACCTCGGCCTCGTCGTGCACCTCGTCCCAGCCGTAGCCGAGTTCGCGAACCAGAAAAGTCTCGAGCAACCGATGACGGCGCACCATCAGGATCGCCGCGGTCCGGCCTTCTTCGGTCAGCGTCACTGCGCCGTAGCGCTCATGTGAGACCAGGCCCTGGTCGGCGAGTTTGCGGATCGCCTCGGACGCCGTCGAGGGGGAGACCGCGAGCTTCTCGGCGAGCATCTTCGTGGTCACCTTGACGTCGGCCCACTCCTGGGTCGTCCAGATGATCTTGAGGTAATCCTGGGTGACCGACGACAGCTCGGTCACCGGTCGCTCGGTGGCCGCCGGTTTCGTTCGCGGTGTAGACGCGCGGGAATTCGGCATGCCTTGACTCTATCGTTCCCGACGGGCGCACAGCCGAGTCGACGTGCGGTGGCGTAGCGCGTGGGCGTCGATGCCCGACATCGTGATGGATTGCGGGCGAACTGTTTGCCAACGGCGTCGGGCTGTCGGTGGTTTGGAGACCGTCGTGGTCGTAGGCTGGTGCGCGTGTTGCGATGGCGAGGTCTCGACGACATCCCTGCGGATTGGGGGAGATGCGTGGTCACCATCGGTGTCTTCGATGGAGTACACCGCGGTCACGCTCAATTGATCAGTGCGGCGACGACAGCCGCGCGCGAGCGTGGCGTGCCGTCGGTGCTGATGACGTTCGATCCGCATCCGGCCGAGGTTGTCCGGCCAGGTTCGCATCCGCCGCAACTGACGACGCTGACCCGCCGGGCCGAACTCGCCGAGGAACTCGGCATCGACGTTTTCTGCGTGATGCCGTTCACGCCGGAACTGGCGTCGCGGTCACCGAAGGACTTCGCCCACGACGTGCTGGTGGAGAGTTTGCACGCGGCCGACGTTGTGGTGGGCGCCAACTTCACGTTCGGCAGGAAGGCCGCGGGTGACGTTGCGAAGCTGACCGAACTCGGAGCGAAGTTCGGGTTCGAGGTGCAGGCGATCTCGTTGTTCGGCGAGCATGCTGTCACCTTCAGCTCCACCTACATCCGGTCGTGTGTAGCCGCGGGCGATGTCGACGCCGCCGCCGAGGCGCTCGGGCGGCCGCACCGCGTTGAGGGTGTGGTGGTCCGCGGTGACGGACGCGGTCGCGAATTGGGTTTTCCGACAGCCAATGTCGCGCCTCCCATGTACGCGGCGATCCCGGCCGACGGGGTCTACGCCGCGTGGTTCACGGTGCTCGGCGCCGGACCTGTGGTGGGTCAGGTGGCGCCGGGGGAGCGTTACCAGGCGGCCGTGTCGGTGGGTACCAATCCCACGTTCTCGGGCCGCACCCGGACGGTGGAGGCCTTCGTCCTCGATGCGTCGGCCGACCTGTACGGACAGCACGTCGCCGTCGACTTCGTCAGCCGCATCCGTGCGATGGAGGCATACTCCAGCGTCGATGCGCTGATCGACGCGATCGCCGCCGACGTCGACAAGACGCGCGCGATTCTCACTGCGGAGCAGTGACGATTTGGGTGCCCGCGGTTGCCGCTGGTAGCCTGGTCAGTCGGCGTTGCTGCAGTCCGCGGCGGCACGTCAGGAGTTTGCGAACGCGGCACTGAGAAGTTCAGGAGAACACCATGGCACTGACTGCTGCCGAGAAGAAGACCATCCTCACCGAGTACGGCCTCCACGAGACCGACACCGGTTCCCCCGAGGCGCAGGTCGCGATGCTGACCAAGCGCATCACCGACCTCACCGAGCACCTCAAGCAGCACAAGCACGACCACCACAGCCGCCGCGGCCTGCTGCTGCTGGTCGGCCGTCGCCGCCGCCTGCTCAAGTACGTCGCCAAGGTCGACATCGAGCGCTACCGCTCGCTGATCGAGCGCCTCGGCCTGCGTCGCTGAGCGCACATTTTTCGCACACCGGCCGCGTTTCCCGACCTCGGGAGACGCGGCCGGTTTGTATCTGTCAAGACCTGTGACCGCGCGATGATAAACTGACAGATGGATCGTTGCCGTGCAGTCCTACGGGCGTGACGACGAATGAAGATCGGTCCTCGGTAGTGGCCGCCGGAACCCAGATGTGTTCCGGCCGCTTCGATCGATGGCCGTCTGAGCATTCACTCCGGCCGTCGACTCACATGGCACGTTCTGGGCTGGTTTTCGCGTGCGCGAGTACGTGTACGTGACCTGCCCATATCCGCATAAACAGGCCGCCCGGTGCGGCCATCACCACGGCCGCACGATGCGGCCGTCACGAAGGGATCTACACCCCACATGACAGATGTGACCACCACCGAAGGTCTCGAAGACTACGACGAGGCCATCACCGAAGCCACCGCCATCATCGACAATGGCAGCTTCGGTACCCGCACCATCCGTTTCGAGACCGGGCGTCTCGCCCTGCAGGCCGCCGGTTCGGTGACCGCCTACCTCGACGACGAGAACATGCTGCTGTCGACCACCACGGCGTCGAAGCACCCGAAGGAGCACTTCGACTTCTTCCCCCTGACCGTGGACGTCGAGGAGCGGATGTATGCCGCCGGACGTATCCCCGGATCGTTCTTCCGCCGCGAAGGCCGCCCGTCGACCGACGCGATCCTCACCTGCCGTCTCATCGACCGCCCGCTGCGCCCGTCCTTCGTCGACGGTCTGCGTAACGAGATCCAGGTCGTCGTCACGGTGATGAGCCTGAACCCGAATGACCTCTACGACGTCGTCGCGATCAACGCGGCGTCGGCATCGACCCAGCTCGCGGGCCTGCCGTTCTCCGGTCCAGTCGGCGGCGTGCGCGTCGCGCTGATCCCGACCGAGGAGAACAAGGCCGGCCAGTGGGTCGCGTTCCCGACCGTCGAGCAGCTCGAAGGCGCAGTCTTCGACATGGTCGTCGCCGGACGCATCGTGGGCGGTGAAGGCGATTCGGACGCCGGGAGCGGAGCGAGCGGGTCCATTGATACCGCCGACGTCGCGATCATGATGGTCGAGGCCGAGGCCACCGAGAACGTCATCGACATCATCGCCGGCGGCGCGCAGGCCCCGACCGAGGCGATCGTCGCCGAGGGTCTCGAGGCTGCCAAGCCCTTCATCGCGCGTCTCTGCGAGGCGCAGAAGTCGCTGGCCGCCGCTGCGGCCAAGGAGACCGGCGAGTTCCCGCTGTTCCCGCCGTACGCGCAGGATGCCTACGACGCCGTCGAAGGTGCCGCCAAGGACCGCCTGTCGGAGATCCTCACGATCCCCGGCAAGCAGGAGCGCGACGAGAAGACCGACGAGCTCAAGGACGACATCCTCGGACAACTCGGCGAGCAGTTCGAGGGTCGCGAGAAGGAGATCGGCGCGGCCTACCGCTCGGTCACCAAGAAGCTGGTGCGCCAGCGCATCCTGACCGACCACTTCCGCATCGACGGTCGCGGCATCACCGACATCCGGTCGCTCTCGGCCGAGGTCGCCGTGATCCCGCGTGCGCACGGAAGCGCCCTGTTCGAGCGCGGCGAGACCCAGATCCTGGGCGTCACCACCCTCGACATGGTCAAGATGGCGCAGCAGATCGACTCGCTCGGACCCGAGACGTCCAAGCGCTACATGCACCACTACAACTTCCCGCCGTATTCGACCGGTGAGACCGGTCGTGTGGGATCGCCGAAGCGTCGCGAGATCGGCCACGGCGCGCTCGCCGAGCGTGCCCTGTCGCCGGTCATCCCGAGCGTCGAGGACTTCCCATACGCGATCCGTCAGGTGTCCGAGGCGCTCGGCTCCAACGGTTCGACCTCGATGGGTTCGGTGTGTGCGTCGACCATGTCGCTGCTCAATGCCGGTGTGCCGCTGCGCGCCCCGGTGGCCGGTATCGCGATGGGTCTCGTGAGTGACACCGTCGACGGGGAGACCCGCTACGTCGCCCTCACCGACATCCTCGGCGCCGAAGATGCCTTCGGCGACATGGACTTCAAGGTCGCCGGCACCAAGGACTTCGTCACCGCCCTGCAGCTCGACACCAAGCTCGACGGCATTCCGTCGCAGGTGCTCGCGGGTGCGCTCAGCCAGGCCAAGGACGCCCGGCTGACCATCCTGGACGTGATGGCCGAGGCCATCGACGAGCCCGACGAGATGAGCCCGTACGCACCGCGCATCACCACCGTGAAGATCCCGATGGACAAGATCGGTGAGCTGATCGGCCCCAAGGGCAAGACGATCAACGGCATCACCGAGGAGACCGGCGCCAACATCTCCATCGAGGACGACGGCACCGTGTTCGTCGGTGCCACCGACGGACCGTCGGCGCAGGCTGCGATCGATCGGATCAACGCGATCGCCAACCCGCAGCTGCCGAAGGTGGGCGAGCGGTTCCTGGGCACGGTCGTCAAGACCACCGCCTTCGGTGCGTTCGTGTCGCTGCTCCCGGGTCGCGATGGCCTGGTGCACATCTCCAAGCTCGGCAAGGGCAAGCGGATCAACAAGGTCGAGGACGTCGTGAACGTCGGCTCCAAGCTCCGTGTGGAGATCGCCGACATCGACGACCGCGGCAAGATCAGCCTGGTCCCGGTCGACGAGAGCAAGGACGAGGCTCCGGCCGAGGCGGCCACCGCCGACGCCTGATCGTTGCGCGTCTGATCTGAGGCGGCCCGCCATCCGGTGACCCGGATGGCGGGCCGTTTCTCTTAGTATTTCGGGTATGGACAGGAGTGTCGACAAGCTGACGGTCGCTCGGCGGCGCGATGCCGTCGAAGCGGTCGGTGGCACGGTGGCCGAGCTGATCCACACACCGCCGGTCGTCGGTACGCCCGACCTCACTGTCCGCGAGGCGGCGTCGCTGATGACCGATCGTGGCCAGGACTACATGGTGGTGCCGCTCGACGACGGTCGGCACGGACTGCTGACCGACGCCGACATCCGTGTGCGGGTGGTCGCGGAAGGGCGCAGCCTCGACACCCCCCTCGTCGAGGTGCTCGACACCGCTGCCCTCGTCGTACCGCACGACACGCCGTCGGTCGAGGCACTCAGCGAATTGCTGGAACGCAATCTGGCGGTGATCCCGGTGGTCGATGCGGCCGGTGTCGTGATCGGGGTGGTCGCACCGTCGGATTTCGTTGCGGCACCGGCCGGTACGGGGATGACGCTGCGTGGACAGATCGCGCGCGCGACCACCGCCGCGGATGTGGCCGGGCACGCCCGCCGGACGCCGCAGCTCGTAGCCGACCTCGTGCGTCGTGGGCGGCCGGTGCACGAGATCACCCGGGTGCTGTCCTTCATCAACGACACCATCGTGCGTCGCGGCCTCGAACTTGTCCTCGCCGACGACCCGGCGGTGAACGCCGAAGCGCTGACCTGGTTGTCGCTGGGCAGCAATGCGCGCCGTGAACCGGTGCTCAGTTCGGATGTGGATTCTGCTGTGTCGCTCGCAGATTCAGTGTCCGACGACGAGGTGGCCGGCTACCGCGCGGCGTTCGGGCGTCTCGACGACGTGTTGCGTGACGCCGGGATGCGTATCGACACCAACGGTGCGCTGGCGTCGATGCCGCTGTTCACCCGCACGTACACACAGTGGCGGACGGCGGCGGTCGGCTGGATCGACGATCCGCTGGAGAACAAGGGCATGATCTTCACCTCGCTGATGCTCGATGCCCGCGCGCTCTGGGGTGCATCCGGTCCGGGCGCCGCGGGCGAGATGCTGAGTGATCTGCGTTCACACCCGCGCACCCTGAGTCTTCTGCTGCAGGAATCGCTGGCCACCAAGGCGCGGATGCGATCGATCCGAGATGTGTTGACACGAAACGATACCTTCGACATCAAGCACCACGCCCTGACGCCGGTGGTCAACATCGCACGGTGGGCTGCGTTGAGCGTCGGGTCGAGTGCGTTGGACACCCGGTCGCGATTGGTGGCCGCGTCGGGCAGCGAAATGCTCTCCGACGATCAGGCCGGCACTCTCATCGAGGTGTTCGATGTGCTGCAACGTGTCCGGTTGACGTATCAGGTGGCGCAGTTCGATCAGGGTGAGCAGGTCACCGACGAACTGTCGATGCGGCGGCTTTCCCCATTGGATCGGAGCCTGGTCGCGCAAGCCGTGCGGGAGATCGCCGGTGCCCAACGACGTTTGGCGAACATGAGTCAGTACGTTCCGATCGGTGAGCAGAGCGACTGAGTCTCCCATGTGTCTGATCTTGTTCGCTTGGAACGCCCACCCACGGTATCGACTTGTCGTCGCGGCGAATCGCGATGAGTTCCATCGGCGTCGGACGCGGGCCCTGGCTCGTTGGTCGGATTTGCCGGTGATCGGCGGACGTGACGTGTTGGCCGGCGGCACCTGGATGGGCATCCACGCCGAAACTCATGCGCGCGCAGCGATGGTCACCAATGTCCGCGTCGGGCCGGCGAAGCGGATGGGTGTGCGTTCGCGTGGGGAGTTGCCGGTGGACTTCCTGCTCGGGGCCGTTACGCCCGAATCCTTTGCTCTCGCTGCACGTGGCGACGCGGCCGACTTCGATCCGGTCAACCTGCTCGTCGCCGACGACGCGCAGATGTGGTGGATGACCAATCGCCCAGAGCCGAGGGCCGAGCGCGTGTCGGACGGCGTACACGGCCTGTCGAACGGCGCGTTGGACAGCGACTGGCCGAAGGTGACCGACGGCGCCGCGGCGATGGCCGTTCTGGTGCAGGCGGATTCGGGTGCGGAATCCTCTGTTGAAACCTATCTCGAGTTGCTCGCCGATCAGCGCCGTCCGGACAAGGCATTATTGCCGGATACCGGCGTGCCCAAGGCGTTCGAGGCCGACCTGTCACCGATTTTCGTCAACATGCCCGGCTATGGCACCCGCGCGTCGACCGTACTGCGTGTCGGATACGACGGTCACGGCGACATCACCGAACGACGCTACGGCTGGCGCGGCCGCCGCCGCGGCACGACGACTATGCGCTTCTGACAGGGATGTCCAGTGCCGCACCGACTTCTGGTGAGTACAGCTCTCCCGCATGCGTGCTGAGTCCGGCGGCCAGGGTGGCGTCGGACCGGCAGGCCTGCTCCCAGCCCTGATCGGCGAGGCGCAGGACGTAGGGGAGGGTTGCGCCGGTAAGCGCCTGCGTCGAGGTGCGTGCGACGGTGCCGGGCATGTTGGCCACGCAGTAGAAGACGGTGTCGTGCACGGTGAACGTCGGGTCGTCATGGGTGGTGGGACGGGAGTCCTCGAAGCAACCGCCCTGATCGATCGCGATGTCGACCAGCACCGCGCCCGGCTTCATCCGGGCCACCAGTGAATTCGGTACGAGGACGGGTGCTTTGGCGCCCGGCACCAGGACCGCGCCGATGACGAGGTCGGCGGTCACGATGGCCTCCGACAGCGCGAGCGACGTGCTGTAGCGGGTGTGTACGCGTCCGCCGAATCGGGCGTCGACAGCGCGGAGCTTGGTGATGTCGAGGTCGAAGACGGTGACCTGCGCACCCATGCCAACCGCGATGGTCGCCGCGTTCACGCCGCTGACGCCACCGCCGATGATGACGACCTGCGCGGGTTCGGTGCCGGGCACGCCACCCATGAGAACGCCGCGTCCGCCCTCAGATCGCATGAGGTGATAGGCGCCGACCTGTGGCGCCAGACGCCCGGCGACCTCACTCATCGGTGCGAGCAGCGGCAGCGAGCCGTCGGCAGCACGGACCGTCTCGTAGGCGATCGCGGTGGTACCCGACGACAGCAGTGCGTCGGTGCAGGCCCGGCTCGCCGCGAGGTGGAGGTAGGTGAACAGGGTCTGGTCGGCACGCATGAGGCCGTACTCGGCCTCGATGGGCTCCTTGACCTTGAGGAGGAGATCGGCCTGCTCCCACACCTCGGCAGCGGTCCCGAGGATCTGGGCACCGGCGGCTTTGAAGTCGCGGTCGTCGATGGCCGAGCCTTCGCCGGCGCCGGCTTGCACCACGACCTCGTGGCCATGACGGTGCAGTTCGGCGACACCTGCGGGGGTCGCGGCGACGCGGTACTCGTTGTTCTTGATCTCGGTGGGGATTCCGACGCGCATGATGTCTCCGATTCGTCGTGTTGGTGCTTCGGGCTGTTTCGGGGAACGCTCGTCGCTGAACGTGTAACCAGACTGAAGGAACATCGGAATCAGTACAATATTGATGTATAAAATTCTCACAGATGCGGAATCTACTGAAGATTAGCTAGATGAGGAGGTTCTGGTGCCCCCGCTTTCGAAGGATGTTCAGACCGCAGAGCTCGACGCGACCGATCGCGCGTTGCTGCGCCTGCTGCAGACCGACGCTCGCATGCCCAACAACGAGCTCGCCCAGCGGGTCGGCATCGCCCCGTCCACCTGCCACGGCCGGGTCCGGCGCCTCATCGACAGCGGGGTGATCCGAGGATTCTTCGCCGACGTCGACCCCGCGGCGGTCGGCCGTCCGCTGCGCGCCATGGTCGCAGTGAGCCTGCAATCGGATGCCCGGGGGCAGATCCGCCGGTTCGTCGGCGAGATCGCCACCCACGACGAGGTGATCGACGTCTTCTTCCTCGCCGGCACCGACGACTACCTACTCCACGTCGCCACCGCCGACACCGAGACCCTGCGTCAGTTCGTCGAAATGCTCAACGGCCGACGTGAGGTCGCGGGCACCACCACGTCACTCGTCTTCGACCATCGCCGTGGTGGCGCGCCGATCTACTGAACGTTCCGCGGAACGCACCATCCGCTGGTCGATCTCGACCAGCGTTGGGTGGCTTCCGGGCCGGCTCGAACGGTGAGGGGCCGTTCCGCGGAACGCGGTTGTGCGGTGATACAGGGACAAGTCGGCGATACTTCTGCAATGACTGGAGCAGCGAGCATCCTTCGCGTCGCTGCCGGGCAGCCCGCAGTCGTCGGGGACCTGGATTCAACAGTGGCGGCGCATGCAGCGATGATCCGTGCGGCCGCATCAGATCTGATCGTCTTTCCGGAACTGTCGCTCACCGGGTATCGCTTCGATGCCGCACTTGTGGACGTGTTGCGTGATCGTGCAGTCCTGCGGCCGCTGATCGACGCGTGCGCCGACGTGCACGGGATCGCGTTGGTCGGCGCGCCAGTCGATGGCCCGTCGATAGCCACTGTGCAGGTCGACGCGGATGGGCTGCGGATCGCTTACCGAAAGGTCAATCTGGGTGCCGGGGAGGCGCAGCACTTTCAGCGGGGTGCTGGGCCGGCCGTGATCGACGTGCACGGATGGCGTGTCGGACTGGCGATCTGCCGAGACACCGGTATCGAACAGCACACCCGAGAACTGACTGCGTTGGGCATCGATGTCTATGCGTGCGGTGTCGTGCACCACCGAAACGAGCTCGACGAGCAAGAACGTCGGGCGCAGCACATCGCGACGTCGGCAAAGGTGCCGGTGGTGTTGGCGAGCTTCGCCGGTCCGACCGGGGAGGGCTACGCCGACACCGCCGGGCAATCGTCGATCTGGGCTGAAGATGGATCGGTCATCGGCCGGGCGGGTGAGGAGCCCGGCGAGTTCACAACAGCAATCCTCCGCCGTCAGGTGCCCGCCGACCGTCGGACCCATCGGCCTCGATCACTACACTGACTTGGCGAGACCGACGACGAGAGGGCAGAGATGGCGAGCGGTATCCGGACAGGTGTGCTGGGCAGTGCCGGCAAGGTGGGCCAGGCGATCGTCGCCGCGGTCGATCGGGCCGACGATCTCACGTACACCGTCGGTGTCGACAAGGGCGATGCGCTCGAGTTCCTCACCGACACCGACACAGAGGTCGTCGTCGACTTCACCCACCCCGACGTCGTCATGGACAACCTGAAGTTCCTCATCTCCAACGGGATTCACGCTGTGGTCGGAACCACCGGCTTCACCGAGGAGCGCCTGCGCATCGTGGCGGGCTGGCTGGCCGACAGTCCCGGCACCGGCGTGCTCATCGCGCCCAACTTTGCGATCGGGGCGGTGCTGTCGATGCGGTTTGCCGCGCAGGCCGCGCGCTTCTACGACTCCGTCGAAGTGATCGAACTCCACCACCCGTACAAGGCGGACGCGCCGTCGGGAACGGCCTACCGCACGGCTGCGCTGGTGGCGCAGGCGCGTGCAGACGCGGGCGTCGGACCGAGTCCGGACGCCACCACCGAGGAACTCGACGGCGCCCGCGGTGCGGTGGTCGACGGTGTGCGTGTGCATTCGGTGCGCCTCGCCGGGCTTGTTGCCCATCAGGAGGTGCTGCTCGGTACCGAAGGGGAGACGCTGACCATCCGGCACGACTCCCTGGACCGTTCGTCGTTCGCTCCCGGTGTGTTGCTCGGTGTCCGCGAGATCGGCTCGCGTCCGGGACTCACCGTCGGCCTCGAAGAACTGATGGATCTGTGAGCCGGTGACCGGAAAACCCAAGCAGGACAAGGCTTCCCGCCCGCGCGACGCGCGGCCGATCGTGTGGATGATCGGCCTGATGGTGGTGGCTCTCGTGGTCTACTTCGTCCTGCTCGGGTGGCGGGGCATCGGGCTGATCGCCACCGGAACCGTCGCCGGGATCGGCCTGGGCATCGGCATGATCGTGCTGCCGATCATCGGGGTGTGGCTGGTCTACGCGACGCTTCGCGCCGGCATCGAGCATCAGCGTCTCGCGGCGATCATGGCCGACGAGGGCCGTGAGCTCGACGTCTCGGAGTTGCCGCGCCGTGCGTCGGGACGTATCGAACGCGACGCGGCCGATGAGCTGTTCGCCCAGGTCAAGGCGGAGTGGGAGGCCGATCCGTCCGATTGGCGCAACACCTATCGTATCGCGCGCGCCTACGACTACGCCGGAGACCGCAGTCGTGCGCGCGCAATGATGAAGCGCGCCGTCGCCCAGTTCCACGGCGAGGAGCAGCCCGGGTGACCGACACGGTTCGCGCGCTCTACGACGCCGAACAGCTCTGGGCCGACGCGCTCGCACAGGTCGGTCCGGCCGCGTTGGACCGACCAAGCGGCTGCGGTGAATGGACCAACCGCGATCTGATCAACCACACGATCGGCGGTGGCCACCGGTACGCGATGCTTCTGGCCGGTGCGAGTGCCGCGGACACGGTGGCGACGCGCGGCACCGACTACATCGTCGACGATCCGGTCGGCGAGTTCTGGACGTACGAGACCATGCTGCGTGAGGCTGCCGGCGACGCCGACCTCGATGAGCTGGTTGATCATCGCGCCGGACCGCGCCCGGGGCATCAGCTCCTGACGATGCGCGCGATGGAACTGACGCTGCACACCCACGACCTCGCGGTCGGGATCGGAATCGAGTGGGTGCCGTCGGATGCGCTGGCCGACTATGTGCTGACCGAAGCGACGCCGATCCTCGAGGAGTTCCGGGCGATGGGGATGATCGGCCCCGCGGTCGAGCCTGCATCGTCGAGCGCTGAGGATCGACTGCTGGCAATCGCGGGCCGAGCGAGGAGGACGCGGTGACGCAACTCCTGGTCGTCCATCACACGCCGTCGCCGTACTGCCAGGCGATGTTCGAGGCGGTGATCAGTGGAGCCACCGACCCCGAGATCGAAGGCGTCGACGTGGTGCGGCGGGCCGCGCTGTCGGTGTCTGCGAGCGATTTCCTCGAGGCCGACGGGTATCTGCTCGGGAGTCCGGCGAACCTCGGATACGTCAGCGGCGCACTGAAACACGCCTTCGACGTGAGCTACTACCAGATCCTCGATTCGACGAAAGGCCGTCCGTTCGGTCTCTACCTACATGGCAACGAGGGCACCGAGGGCGCGGAGAAAGCGGTGGACTCGATCACCACCGGATTGGGTTGGACCAAGGCGGCCGAGTACGTCACCGTCTCGGGCAAACCGTCGAAGGACGACCTCGAGGCGTGCTGGGAACTCGGAGCGACTGTCGCCGCTGCGCTGATGGGTTGATTGGTGGCCTGCCCGTCAGGTGAAAGCTCCACTGCTGCATAGTGCTCGACGTAGCTCTCGTCGTGCAGACCGAAGTAGGTGCACGTCCTGTTCTCGAGGTCGACGACGTAGCGAATCACACCGGCGCGCCATGTGGCTGCGGCAAACTCGGGAAAGGTTGTCCGGCCCGCCTGATCGGCGCGCAGTGCCGCGATGAGGGCTGTGCTGTCGAATGACGGAACCTCGGCCATCCCGTCGATCAGCGGCGTGCCTTGGACGACGACAGGGCCCAGATCGGTCTCATAGAGACTCTGCATCGCCGGAAGCCACCAGGTGTTTGTGCGGACGCCCGCGCGGCGCAGTGTCTCCGCCAGATGGGGGAAACCGTGGATCGCTGGGCGATTCGCGACGGCATCCTGCTGTGCGCGTTGAAGATTCGTCAGCGCTGTGGTCATGGGGTTCTCCGATGCGAGGGTGTGGCGACATCCGGCCGGTGAGCCGGACATTGACAACACTACGCCATATTGACAACATCTTGTCAAGATCGGAAAGGGGATCTCATGGCAGACGAGATGGCATTGCTGGTGGCCGACGTCTTCGAACTCGCCGACCTGTTGCGACGCTCGGGTGAAGCTGTTGCGGCAGAGGAAGGCCAAACGCAGGCGCGATGGCAGTTGCTCAGCGCGGTCTCCGAGCGGTCGTTGACCGTTCCCCAAGCGGCTCGCCGCCTTGGTGTGACACGTCAAGGCGTGCAGCGTGTGGCAAACGATCTGGTCGCCGCCGGACTGGCTGAGTTGAGAGCGAACCCCGACCACCGGACGTCACCACTGTTGGAAACGACCGAGAACGGTCGTGAAGTGCTCCGGGCGATCACCGCCCGCGCAGCAGTCGTCAACGACCGTCTCGCCGACACCGTGGAGCCCGCAGAGTTGGCGTCGACCCGCGACACCCTGAAGCGGCTGATCGTGGCGCTGAAGGCGGAAGAGTTGTGATCGTGCGGGCGATCAGCGCAGTCGGTCGCCCGCCGGCAGCCATGACTCCGGGCACATGCCGGTGTTGAGAATGCGCGCCGCGTCCCGAGCGATGTCGGGGCTGTAGAAGCCGACGACCCGCTCGTCGTCGACGGTCGAACGGACCTCGTAGTGGCGGGCACCGACGCTGTCCTCGACCGCGACCACCCGGTAGGTGTGGGTGGGCAGTGCGCTGACCGCGTCGGCGCGCGCGCCGCGAAGGGCGGCGTCGATCGCGGCGTCGGGAAGACCCGAAACGCGAGCCGCGGCGACGAGGTCGCTGACCGAGGAGGCCAGGGCAACCGCTTCGTCGGAAGTCGCGGGTGCGGTGCGGGCTGCGCACGCCGTGTGCGTGATCTGGGTGATCAGAGTGGTGGCAGGGGTGGGGTGCGTCATGAAGTTCCTCTGGGTTTGCCGGATGCTCGTGGCTCCGGGTCCGAGCAGCGCTCTGGCCTTGTGGGCTGGAGTCGTGGTGCTCGGGGTGGTCATGGCGGCATCGTTGCCTCGTGACTTCCAACGCCCATTCTCGGCCGCGCAGTTCCGCAGAGCGCCCCCACGCCGCTCATCTCACAGGCTTGCGTCCGTGGTGTCCGGGCCCACATCCGGCTCGGCAGGACTCGAGATGAGTGCGCGCGAGATCTCCATCTGGCGCACGAGGAAGGCCTTCTCGTCGAGCTTCTTGCGACGCATCCAGGTCGTCACCTCGGTGTTGCACTTGCTGGCATTGCACGACCCGCAGCAGGGCACCACGTTGGCCAGCGTGTAGCTGCCGCCGCGCGAGATGGCGAGCATGCAGTCGCGCTGCAGCGGGGTGCCCGACGCCCCGCAGTACGCACACCCGCCCCACGCTGTCGTGAGTGCGGCCCACTGCACGTCGGTGAGATCGTTGTCGCGAGCGGCGACGCGCAATCGCCGACGGCGGGCGTAGCGATTGGCACGAGTACGACTCCGGGGAGGCACGGTTGGAGGGTACCTCGTCAGTCACGTGCGCCTCAGATGTCACACGCGAGTGATCTCGACACGGTGCCTCGCCCTGTGGGGCTCGGTACCGGCTCGATCAGCGGGTGTGGCTCTACACTGGATGATCGTGAGCACGGCGATCCGCGACATCTCCTCGACCGAGACCATCCCGACTCCGTACGAGGATCTGTTGGCGCTGGTCCTCGACTCGGGGACGCCGAAGGCCGATCGCACCGGCACCGGTACCCGGAGTCTGTTCGGGCACCAGCTCCGCTACGACCTGTCGGCGGGGTTCCCGCTCATCACCACCAAGAAGGTGCACCTCAAGTCGATCGTCTACGAGTTGCTGTGGTTCCTGCGCGGCGACTCGAACGTGCGCTGGCTGCAGGAGCGCGGCGTCACCATCTGGGATGAGTGGGCCGACGTGCAGGGTGAGCTCGGGCCTGTGTACGGCGTCCAGTGGCGTAGCTGGCCCACTCCGTCGGGTGAGCACATCGACCAGATCTCGGCCGCCCTCGACCTGCTCAAGACGAACCCGGATTCGCGGCGCAACATCGTGTCGGCCTGGAATGTGGGGGAGATCCCGCAGATGGCGTTGCCGCCGTGCCACGCCTTCTTCCAGTTCTACGTCGCCGACGGCAAACTCTCCTGCCAGCTGTATCAGCGCAGCGCCGACCTCTTCCTCGGCGTCCCGTTCAACATCGCGTCCTACGCGTTGCTGACCCACATGATGGCGCAGCAGGCGGGACTCGACGTCGGCGAATTCGTCTGGACCGGCGGTGATTGCCACATCTACGACAACCACGTCGACCAGGTTCGGCTGCAACTTTCCCGCGAACCGTTCGCGTACCCGACACTGCAACTGCGGCAGCGTGATTCGATCTTCGACTACGAGTTCGACGACATCGAGATCGTCGGCTATCAATGTCACCCGGGGATCAAGGCGCCGGTGGCGGTCTGATGGCCGCCACCATCACACTGCTGTGGGCGCAAGACCGCGTCGGCGCGATCGGCCGTGACTCGACCATCCCGTGGCGGGTCCCCGAGGACATGCGTCGCTTCCGGGAGCTCACCGGCGCCGACCCCGTGATCATGGGCCGCAAGACGTGGGAATCGCTACCGGCCCGGTTCCGCCCCTTGCCCGGTCGTCGGAATGTGGTGATCACCCGGTCGGCGACGTATACGGCCGACGGCGCGGAGATCGTGCACACCGTCGACGATGCGCTCGCGCTGGTCGACGGTCCGGTGACCGTGATCGGCGGTGGCCAGATCTACGAGGCGTCGATGGAGATCGCGACACATCTGCGGGTCACCGAGATCGACATCCTGGTGGAGGGCGCGGACGCGTTTGCACCGGAGATCGACCCATACCGCTGGGACACCGCAGGTGCGGGCGAATGGCTGTCGTCGACGACCGGCCTGCGCTATCGCTTTGTCGACTACGTCCGGCACGCGCTCGTGCGCGGATGAGCCGAGGCGATCTCTCGCTCGCGCAGGCGCGCCGAATCGTGCTCGCCGCACAAGGATTCACGGACAAGCCACCGACGGCCGATCCGACCCTCACGCACCTGAAACGCGTCATAGGGCGGACGCGACTCTTCCAGATGGACTCGGTGAACATTGCCGCTCGAGCCCATTACATGCCGATGTTCAGCCGGCTCGGACCTTACGACCGGGACCTGCTCGACCGCGCGGCCTGGCGACCATGTCGCGGCAACCGCCTCCTCGTCGAGTACTGGGCACACGAGGCCGCGCTGATCCCGATCGAGGACTGGCCGCTGTTCGGTTGGCGCCGAGACGAATTCCGCGGTGGACGCTACCGCTACACGCGCGAGGTGATGAAACGCAACCGCGACCTCGCCACCGATGTGCACGCCGTCATCGCCGAACGTGGGCCGAGCACACCCAAGCAGATCGAGGAGACCCTCGGCATCGAGCGACCGGCCGGTATTCCGGGCGGTTGGTGGCACCGCGGCGAGGTCAAGCACGTCTGTGAGGCGATGTTCGCGGCGGGCGACCTGTCGGCTGTTCGCAACGAGAACTTCGTGCGCCACTACGATCTCACCGAACGCGTCGTCGGTGCTGAACTCGCCGGTCTGCAGGTGTCGAAAGAGGACGCGCACCGAGAACTCACCGCACGTGCCGCCGCTGCACTCGGTGTCGCCACCGCCGCGGACCTCGCCGACTATTACCGCACCAAGACGGCCGACGTCCGGCCCGCGATCGCCGACCTCGTCGCCGCCGGACAACTTGTCCCGGTGCAGGTCGACGGCTGGCGCGACGAGGCGTATCTGCATGCGGGAGTGCGTATCCCGCGTCGAGTCGACAGCGCGGCGATCCTGTCGCCCTTTGACCCGCTCGTCTTCTTCCGGCCCCGCGCCGAACGACTCTTCGGCTTCCGCTACCGCATCGAGATCTACGTTCCCGAACACAAACGGGTACACGGGTATTACGTGCTGCCGTACCTTCTTGGCGACGACATCGTCGCACGCGTCGACCTCAAGGCCGATCGCAAGTCGGGGGTGCTCCAGGTACTCGGCGCGTTCCTGGAGAGCGGACGCCCGGAAACCGTTGTCGCGGAGCGCCTCTCCGCTGATCTGCAGCAGATGGCCACATGGCTTGGCCTCGACGCGGTGCACATCGGCGATCGCGGCGATCTGGCCGACGCCCTCAGGACGTCCTGACCACCATCTTCCCGGTGTTCGCGCCGCGCATCAGGCCGAGGAAAGCGTCGACCGCGTTGTCGATTCCCTCGACCACGGTCTCGTCGTGGACAACCTTGCCCTCGGCAAACCACTGGCTCATCGTGGCGGTGAACTCGGGGGCCTGGTCGAGGTAGTGGCCGATGGTGAATCCGGTGAGTGTCAGTCCGCGAGTGATGATGTTGGCCATGTTCGACGGACCCGGCGTCGGAGATGTGTTGTTGTACTGCGCAATTGCACCGCACAGTGCTGCTCGGCCGCCGTCGTTGAAGGAATCGAGTGCGGCCTCGAGATGGTCGCCTCCGACGTTGTCGAAGTAGACGTCGATGCCGTCCGGAGCGGCAGCTCGCAGCTGTTTGCGCACGCTCGGTCCGTCCTTGTAGTTGAACGCCGCGTCGTAGCCGTAGCGCTCGGTCAGCAGCGCGACCTTCTCGGCGGAACCAGCAGATCCAATGACCCGACCGGCACCCTTGAGCCGTGCGATCTGACCGGCGGCCGTCCCGACGGCACCGGCCGCTCCGGAAATGAAGACGGTGTCGCCGGGCTGCATCGCCGCGACCGTCAGCAGCCCGACGTAGGCGGTGAGGCCGGTCATGCCGAGCATGCCGAGGTAGACCGACGACGCGACGCCCTCGGGCGGTTCGGGGACAACGCGGAAGCCGGCCGCGTCCTCCTGGACCACGTCACGCCAGCCGTACTGATGTGACACCAGGGAGCCGACGGGGAACTCGTCGACCGTGGTCTCCACGACACGTCCGACCGCACCGCCGGTCATGGTCTCGCCCAGTGCGAACGGCGGAATGTAACTGCGCGTGTCGATCATCCGGCCGCGCATGTACGGGTCGACCGACACGAACTCGTTGACCACCCGCACCTGTCCGGGGCGAAGGGGGCCGTATTCGATGGTGACCGTGCGGAAGTCGTCGGCGGTCGGCCAGCCGACCGGGCGGTTGACCAGCTGGATGTGAGTGCTGTTGTGCGACATGGGGACCTTTCGTCGAGTCGAGATGAGCGGCGTCAGAGAGCGGAGCCTGCCAGCGCCACGAGTGAGAGCAGGGGAGCGGCCAGCTGAATCAGCGCGGGACGGGTCTTGGTGCGGTCGGAGGAAAGCAGGACGACGCCGGCGAGCGTCATCGATCCGCATCCCGCGATGACCAGGGTCGCGCCGACCGCCGACTGATCGAGGAACAGCGCGACCGCGCCGGCGGCCGCGATCACGGCCAGGAAGAGGTTGTAGAAACCCTGGTTGAAGGCGAGTTGGCGTGTCTCGACGGCCTGAGCCTCGGTGGTCCCGAAGACCGCCCGGCCCCGTGGCGTGGTCCACCACACCGACTCGAGCACAAAGATGTACACGTGAATCGCGGCGGCGACCAGGGCCAAGATGGCGGCGACGACCAACATGGGTTCGACTCCTTTTGTGGACTACTCGTTACACAATACGGCTATACTGGTGGTTGGACAAGCAGCGACGTGTACGACGGGGGAACGAGGTCATGGGAAGGTCACCTGGTTATGACACCGCCGAGGTGGTGGCTGCCGCGCGGAATCTGTTTTGGGACAAGGGCTTCGACGCGGTGTCGGTCAGCGATGTCGAGCGGGCGACCGGACTCTCGCGCTCGAGCGTCTACCACGCGTTCGGGAGCATGCGGGGACTTTTCGATGCGGCGGTGCGGGACTATCTCGACGTCGTCGTCCGTCCCCGGCTGCGTCCCTTGCAGGCCGATCGGGTGGATCCCGACGCCCTCGTCGAGTATCTGACCGGCCTGTCGGCCGCGATCGCCCGACTCGGCGACGCGAACGAACCCACCGGTTGCCTACTGGTCGCGACGACGGCGACCACTCTCAACGACGATGCCGCCGTCCGTGGCGTCATCGCCGCCTACCACGCCGAACTGCTGGCGGCGATATCGGCGGGGGTGGCCGCGCGATTGCCCGCCGCGCACGCCGCCGACGTGATGTCACGGGCGCGCTCGATCGCGGGCGCGGTCATCGCCGCCATGACACTGGCGCGGGTGAATCGTCTCGAAGCGGTGCGTCTCCTCGAGGTGACAGTGGACACAATCGGGTGATTGCGCTGCGATCCCGCCGCGCATCGCACTCGCGGGGGATGACATGCTTGCGCCATGACGGTTTCGTATCAGGGCAGTGAGTACCGCCTGGTGATGTTCGACCTCGACGACACCCTGGCACCGTCCAAGAGTCCCCTGGCCGACGACATGGTGGCACTATTGCGCCGCATGCTCGACCGCAGCCTCGGCTGCATCATCTCCGGTGGCCGCTTCGGCCAGTTCCAGACCCAGGTCCTCGACCGGCTCGGTGAGTTCGACGCCATGGGGAACCTCCACCTCATGCCGACCTGCGGCACGCAGTACGTGCGGTGGTCGGGTTCGGAATGGGAGACCGTCTACGCCGAATACCTGAGCGACGACGAGAAGAAGCGCACCCTCGACGTCCTGGAGACAGGTGCACGCGAACTCGGGCTCTGGGAAGCCGAGACGTGGGGACCCATCCTCGAAGACCGGGGCAGCCAGATCACCTTCAGTGCGCTCGGACAGTCCGCGCCGGTCGACGCGAAGTCCGCCTGGGACCCCGACGGCGCCAAGAAGGAATCACTACGCGCCTATGCCGCGGAACTGTTGCCCGACCTCGAGGTGCGCAGCGGCGGTTCGACGTCGGTCGACGTCACCAAGAAGGGCATCGACAAGGCCTACGGCGCGAACAAACTCATGGAGATCCTCGACCTCGGGGTCGACGACATCCTGTTCTTCGGCGACCGCCTCGACGAGGGCGGCAACGACTACCCGGTGAAAGCGCTCGGGATCGAGTCCATCGCAGTGCACGGGTGGCCCGACACCTACGCCAAGCTGTCGGCGATCGTCGACGGCTAATCGCTGGGCCTTCACGCCGGCTGATCTCCTGCTGATTGAGTAGCCGAGCCCCATAGGGCGAGGTGTATCGAAATCCGACAAGGTGGATGTGTCCGCAGCCCAGTGGTCGCTGACGTTGTCGGCTCCCGAGGTTTCGATACGCGGCGGGCTCGCAAGCTCGCTCGTCGCTACTCAACCAGCGGGGTGGTGGCGACTCAACCAGCAGGTGGTAGGAGGTGCGGGCGATGCAGGGCCCGCGAGTCGTCGCAGTTCAGGAGGCCTAAGACAGTACTCTTCGGATCAGCCGCCGATGGTCAACACGCTGAAGGACGACCTGTACGGAGACTTCAACAACTGACTCTTCAGGGCTGCGATGTCCCGCGAGGTGAGGCGCAGGCCGCGTCGGACGTAGTTGTCGAAGCTGCCGTAGACCCGGTCCGCGGTGGCGAAGGCGGTGCGCAGCCAGGCGATGTTGACGCCGTTCAACCGATCCGCCGGGCTGGTGTGCCGGAAGGTGTTGCTGGCCAGATAATCTCGTTCGACGCCTGCGCGGTCGACGCCGAGAAGCGTGAGCAGCACTGCCGACGCCCAGCCGGTGCGGTCCTTGCCCGCCGAGCAGTGAAACAGTACCGAGTTGTCGCTTGCGGTGGTGCGTTTGATCTCCAGCAGGGTGTCTCGGAATGCCCGTCGCGCACCGGGATCGGTGACGAAGGCCCTGTAGGCACTCGACAGGTCGACCAGGGTGGTCGGGGATGCGCCGCCCAAGACGTCGAACACCTTGGTGGTGGCGCCCGGAACCGGACGGTCGGGCTGGAGCGCACGTTCGATCTGGGTGCGCAGATCGATCACGGTTCGCACCCGACGCTGCGCGAGGGCGCGACCATCGGCCGGTGTGATCGCGGACAGGTTGTCGCTGCGGATCACCAGGTCGTCGACGTAACGGCCGTCCGCGGCACGGTAGTACGCCAACGTCCGGGTGTTCTCGGTGCCGGTCAGCTGCACCGCGTGCACCGCGAGGTCGGCGGGCAGGGCATGCGCCGTGCCGGTGAGCGGGGACCCGACCACAGCCGGGGTGGCAATCAGCGTCGCGACGGCAGCCAGGCTCGCGACTGCGGTACCGATACGTCGGGTGAAAGTCGTTGACATCGTTGTCCTCTCGTTCAGCGGGCCGGACGCGCGACGGGCTGGACGCGTTGCGATCCGCTGCCGACCCGGAACGACCGCGCGTAGGTCTGGCCGGTGTTCGGATCGGTCTTCTCGTTCACGAAGAACCAGTCCATCTGGGTGGCGTTTCGTGTGACAGTCAGGACCGCGTATCCGTGGGCGTCGAAATCATTCCATCGCACATGGTGATTGGCGGTCATGAAGGCGGGCGGCACGGCCGCGCCGAGTGTGTTGGCCGGCACCTTCAGGATGTCGTCGATGTTGCTGGACGTCACGGAGGTGACGACGAGTTCGGTTGCGACGCTGCCACTCCCGGGGTACGTCGCGGCATCCACCGGAATGTCGCACGCCCAGGACGAATGGATGTCGCCGGTGATGAACACGACGTTGTCGATGTTGTTGGCGCGCAACGTATTCAGGAGTCGTTTGCGGTCGGCGGTGTACCCGTCCCATTGATCGGGGTTGTAGGGCACGCCGGCGACCGGAACCCCGAGGAGGTCGGTCACCGCGGCGGTGGTCCTGGGTTCGAGCGGCGGAATGAGCACCGGCGTGATCATCACCGGGTTGCCGACGATGCGCCATCGGGTGTCGGAGGTGACCAAACCTCTGGTGAGCCAATCCATCTGAGCGCGGCCCGTGATCGAGCGGCCGGGATCGTCGATCTTGCGCGAGGTCGCCGGCACCTGGACGTCGCGGTAGGTGCGCAGGTCGAGCATCGACAGTTCCAGCAGCGTCCCGAACCGCAGACGGCGGTACAGGTGACGTCCGCCCGCATCGACCACCGGACGTACCGGCATCCATTCGTAGTACGCCCGCTCGGAAGCCGCCTTGCGCGCCGCCCACGACCCCTCGTTGCGCTGGTGATTCTCCGCGCCGCCCGACCAGGCGTCGTTGGCGGACTCGTGGTCGTCCCACGTGCAGATCCACGGATGCATGATGTGGAGCCGCGCAAGGTCGGGGTCGGTCTTGTACTGGGCGTGCCGCATCCGGTAGTCGCGCAGGCTGACGGTCTCGTTGCGCGGTGAATGCGTGCGTACCGGGCCGGTCTTGCCGGTGTAGCCGCCGGTCTCGTACTCGTAGATGTAGTCGCCGAGGTGGACGATCGCGGTGAGATCCGGCTGCCCGGCCAAATGGCGATACGCGCCGAAATAGCCTGCCTCCCAGTTGGAGCAGGAGACCACTCCGAACCGCACCGAGCCGACGTCGGCTCCGGTGGCTGGAGCGCTGCGGGTGCGGCCGGTCGGCGACACCGCGCCCGACGCCGGACCGGACACGACGCGGAACCGATAGAAGTAGCGGGTGTCCGGGGCCAGTCCGGCGGCGTCGACCTTCACGGTGAAGTCGGTGTCCGTCGTGGCGGTGCGACGTCCGGTGGCGACCACTGTCCCGAACGACGCATCGCGCGCCACTTCCCAGACCACGTCGGCCGCCGGACCGATGCCCGAGCCAGGTGTCGCGGCCGGGGTCGGCGTCACCCGAGTCCACAGGATGACGCGGTCGGGGAGCGGGTCGCCGGACGCGACCCCGTGCGCGAACACGCCTCGGGCCGGCGCCGACGACGCCGGCGCTGATGCCTGACCGAGGACTGCCGCGGTCCCCGCGACCGCGACCCCGGAGCGCAGGAAAGTACGTCGTGATGTTCCCGCACGCTCGTTGGCGTTCGGTGTCTGTGGTGAAATCTTCGCCCCCGAAAGAGTTGTCACCGACGACCCGGCAGAGCCGGGATATCGGTGGGCTGCCGACACATGCGCGCTCATGATGCGCCGCCGCAGCAGGAGAGGCGAGCGTGTCCTGCCTCACTGCCGACGCTGCGCTGGGGACTTTACCGCCCGGTCGCCGAAGGTTCACCGAAACCTCGCCGACGGCGCGGTCCCGGCGACCTGATCGGCCCTCGGAGGACTCCGGCCGCGGGGTGGCGGCGACCGGAGTCCTCCGGTGGGGGACAATCGAGCGGGCTGAAAACCGTCAGCGGGGCGAGAAACGGAGGCGCGGCGTGTCGGAACTGGTGCCGCTCAAGGTGAAGATGGTGGCCGTGACGCAGTTCTCACCGCCTGAGGACGTCTCGTGGAGCACCGACGCCGACGGCGGTGAGGCGCTCGTCGAGTTCGCCGGTCGCGCCTGTTACGAGAGTTGGGACAAGCCCAACCCGCGGACCGCGACCAACGCCGGCTACCTGCGCCACATCCTGGAGGTCGGGCACCTGTCGCTGCTCGAACACGCGTCGGTCACCTTCTACATCACCGGCATCTCGCGGTCGTGCACACACGAACTCATCCGGCACCGGCACTTCTCGTATTCGCAGCTGTCGCAACGGTTCGTCCCCGAACACGATTCGAACGTCGTGGCACCCCCGGCCATCGTGGGTGATCCCGAGCTCGAGGCGAAGTTCACCGCGGCCACCGACGCGAGCCGCGCGGCCTACACCGAACTGCTGACGGCACTCGAGGCGAAGTTCGCGGATGTACCGAACGCCATCCTCCGCCGGAAACAGGCCCGGCAGGCGGCTCGGTCGGTGCTGCCGAACGCCACCGAGACCAAGATCGTCGTCACCGGCAACTACCGGTCCTGGCGGCATTTCGTCGGAATGCGGGCCACCGAGCACGCGGATGTGGAGATCCGACAGCTCGCGATCGAGTGTCTTCGTCAACTCATGGCGGTGGCGCCGACCGTTTTCGGGGACTTCGAGATCGGGACGCTCTCCGACGGGACAGAGGTCGCGACCTCACCATTCGTGCTCGAAGGCTGAGACGGTAGCCTTGAGCACCATGAACGCCGTCTCCGAACAGCTGCACTCGCATCCCTTCGGGACCAATGTCGTGGCAATGGTGACCCCATTCACACCCGACGGTGCACTCGACCTCGACAAGGCCGCGGAGCTGGCCGATCACCTCGTCGCCAAGGGCTGCGACGGACTTGTCGTGTCGGGCACCACCGGTGAATCGCCGACGACCACCGTGCCCGAGAAGCTCGACCTGCTGCGCGTCGTCCTCGATGCGGTCGGCGACCGTGCGCGGATCACCCAGGGCGCGGGCAGTTACGACACCGCCGAGAGCGTGCGGTTCGCCGTCGCGTCCGAGAAGGTCGGCGCACACGCACTGCTCGTGGTGACCCCTTACTACTCGAAGCCGCCGCAGGCTGGTCTGCTCGCGCACTTCCGGACCGTCGCCGATGCGACCGACCTGCCCGTGCTGCTCTACGACATCCCACCGCGTTCGGTGGTGCCGATCGCGAACGAGACGATGCTGGCCCTGTCCGAACACCCGAAGATCAAGGGCGTCAAAGATGCCAAGGGCGATCTGCATTCGGCCGCCGGGATCATCGCGTCCACGGAGCTGGAGTATCTCTCTGGCGAGGACGCACTGAACCTGCCGTGGTTGTCGATCGGTGCGACCGGATTTGTCAGCGTGATCGGGCATCTGGTCGCTGATCGCCTGCGCGACATGCAGATCGCCGTCGAGAAGGGCGACCTCGCGGCTGCCCGCACCCTGAACACGTCGATGCTGCCCCTGGTGAACGCGATGGGCCGGCTCGGTGGCGTGACCATGGTCAAGGCGTCGCTGCGCATACTCGGCATCGATGTCGGAGATCCGCGATTGCCGCAGGTTCCCGCCGATGGACCGCAGATCGAATTGCTCATCGCCGATCTCCGCGCCGCGGGTCTGTTGAACTGATGACCGGCCCCGATCGTCAGCCGCCCAATCGCCGCCGCGCAGCGACCCGCAAGGCCGGGCCGCCCGAGCAGCCGCCTGCCGAGCCCGCGCGCAACGCCGATGGTGGTCGTGGCAAAGGGCCCAAACATGCTGTGAATCAACCGGAATCGGGTGGCGCCAAATCGTCGCGACGCAAGGGACGCCACGAGCGCGGGGAGTCTCGTCCGGCCGTTCGGCCAACCGCCGAACCGGTGACGCAGCCGGGTGGTACGCCGCGGCGACTTCCGCGTGGCGGGCTACGGGTGGTCGCTCTCGGTGGCATCGGTGAGATCGGCCGCAACATGACCGTCTTCGAATACGGCGGTCGGCTGCTCATCGTCGACTGCGGCGTGCTGTTCCCCGAGGACGCCCAGCCCGGCGTTGACCTGATCCTGCCGGACTTCCGCTACATCGAAGACCGGATGGACGACGTCGACGCGGTGATCCTCACTCATGGCCACGAAGACCACATCGGCGCCATCCCGTTCCTCCTGCGCCTGCGCGGCGACATCCCGGTCGTCGGGTCGAAGTTCACGTTGGCGCTGGTCGAAGCCAAGTGTCGCGAGCACCGGCTGCGGCCGCGTCTGGTGGAGGTCCGCGAGGGTGAACGCACCACGCACGGGCCGTTCGAATGCGAGTACTTCGCGGTCAACCACTCCATCCCCGACGCGATCGCGGTCGCCATCCGCACTCCGGCGGGCGTCGTCCTGCACACCGGCGACATCAAACTCGACCAGTTGCCACTCGACGGTCGGCTCACCGACCTGGCCGGCTTCAGCCGACTCGGCGACGAGGGCGTCGACCTGTTCCTGGTCGACTCCACCAACGCCGAGGTGCCCGGGTTCGTGACGCCGGAGCGTCAGATCGGCAGCGTGCTCGACCAGGTCATCGGCAAGGCCAAACAGCGCGTGATCGTGGCCTCCTTCGCCAGCCACGTCCATCGCATCCAGCAGATCATCGACGTCGCCGACGCCCACAACCGGCGGGTCACCTTCGTCGGGCGGTCGATGGTGCGCAACATGCAGATCGCACAGGACCTCGGCTATCTGCAGGTGCCCGACGGCGTGGTGGTGGACCTCGACACCGCCGCGACCCTGCCGGACCATCGGGTGGTGCTGATCTCGACCGGCTCGCAGGGCGAACCGCTCTCGGCGCTGTCGCGGATGGCGCGTGGCGAGCACCGGCAGATCAACATCCGCGCCGACGACCTCGTCGTCCTCGCGTCGTCGCTGATCCCGGGCAACGAGAACTCGGTGTTCGCGGTGGTCAACGGGCTCGCCAAGCGCGGAGCGACGGTGATCACCCAGCAGAGCGCCAAGGTCCACGTGTCCGGTCACGCCTCGGCGGGCGAACTGCTCTATCTGTACAACGCCGTCCGGCCGTCGAACGCGATGCCGGTCCACGGCGAATGGCGACACCTGCGCGCCAACGCCGCACTCGCCGTCGCGACCGGAGTCCCGGAGGACCGGGTGGTGCTCGCCGAGGACGGGGTCGTCGTCGACCTGGTCGACGGTCGGGCCGAGATCGTCGGACGCGTTCCGGTCGGCCATGTCTACGTCGACGGACTGTCGGTGGGCGACGTCGGCGAGTCGACGTTGTCCGAGCGACTCGTGCTCGGTGAGGGCGGATTCATCGCCATCACTGTCGCGGTCGATGCAACGACCGGCCGCCCGGTCAGTGCACCCGAGGTGTCCGGGCGCGGATTCTCCGATGACCCCAGCGCACTCAAAGAGGCCGCGGATCTGGTCAACAAGACCCTCGATGCCCTCGCCGCCGAGGGCGTGGCCGACACGCACCGCATCGCGCAGACCATCCGCCGCACCGTCGGCCGCTGGGTGTCCGACACGTACAGACGCAGGCCGATGATCGTGCCGACAGTGCTCGCGGTGAACGGCTAGCCCCTGCTTGGGACGATGTTCCGCACACGTTCCTTTGTCGGGCTAGGGTGGGCGGAGTGACCAGTGCCCAAGATGAACGCGCAGCCCTCGTCGACACGTTTCGAGCCAAGGGGCCCGACGCCCCGACCCTCTGTGAAGGATGGACCACCCGAGACCTGTTGGCGCACCTCGTGGTTCGCGAACGACGACTCGACACCGGTCCGGGCATCCTGATCAAACAGTTCGCCCCGCACACCGAGAAGGTCCGCAGCGTCGCCGCTGCCAAGGACTGGGACGTCCTCCTCGACGAACTGGCCGGCGGGCCACCGGTCTACTCACCGTTCAAGCTGGTCGATCGCTGGGCCAACCTGGGGGAGATGTTCGTCCACCACGAGGATGTGCTGCGCGGCGGCGCCGATCCCGACGGACCATGGGTGCCACGGCAACTCTCCGATCAGCTGAGTTCCGACCTGCGGACCCCGGCCCGCAGCATCGGCAAGATGGCGTTGAAGAACGTGCCGGCGACGGTGACGTTGCGAACCGACTCCGGTGAGGACCTCGTGACGGTCGGCCACGGCGATCCGGTCACCATCACCGGCACCCCGGGCGAACTGACGTTGTTCGCGTTCGGTCGCGCACCCGTTGACCTGGAATTCTCCGGTGACGATGCCGCGGTAGCCGCGGTGAAGGCCAGCAAGCGCGGCTTCTGACTCGAAGGGGTCACGAATTCGATACGCGATCGTGTTGCCGGTGTTGCTCATGTGACTGTGGTGACTCTCAGATACTAGGCTGTCGGCATGGCTTCGAGAGCGAGCACGGGTTCACGCGCGTCCGCGTCGCGTGGTGGGACAACAGCGTCCCGGGGGAGAACGTCGTCTGCGAAGTCCGGAGGAACGCGCTCGTCGCGGACCGGACAGACCGCCGGGAGGCAGCGCACAGGTAATCGGGGCACCGGTAATCAGGGCTCCGGCAAGGCGTCGGCGTCGGGTCGCGCGAAGAAGGCCACCCCGAAGCCGGCACCACGCAACACTGCGGTAGCGGAGTCGGCCGACCTGCACCGGCGGTCGATCGCCGCCAGCGGCGCGGCATCGGTCGGCAAGGGCATCGGCGCCGGGTGGTCGCTGCTCGCCAAGGGCGTCGGCAGCATGGCACGGGCCGGTTCGACCATCGGCAGCGGACCGCGCGCCGACGCGCGCGCAGACTACGACGACTATGACGACCAGGAGTTGACGGACTTCGACGCGCCCGACGGCGAGTATCGCGACGACACGGGGTACGTCGTCGGATATGACGGCGGCTCCGACGACGGCGGCTTCGAGGACAGCGAATCCCTCGTACGACGTCGACGCGACCAGAACCGAACCTCGGCCGGCCACTCGCACCGCCGGGACGGCGTCGCGCTCGGGTTGCTGGCCTTCGCACTGCTTGTCGGTGCCAGCGTGTGGTTCGGCGCGGCCGGACCGGTGGGTGCGTTCGTCGACGCGTTGATCCGGGCGATCATCGGTTCGGTGGTGCTGGTGCTGCCCGTTGCGCTCGTGGCGCTCGCGGTGGTGCTGATGCGGCGACCGCCCGCGCCGGAGCGCCGGGCCCGCTACATCGGTGGTGGTCTGCTCGTGGTGCTCCCGATCCTCGGCCTGATGCACCTCATCGCGGGCGCTCCCATCGACCTACCCGGACGGTCCGGGGCGTCCGGGTTCCTCGGATTCGCGGTCGGGACACCCCTCACCAACGGTGTGACCATCTGGATCTCGGTACCGATCCTGCTGCTGTGCGCCGCGTTCGGCGTGCTGCTCTTGAGCGGGCGGACCGTGCGTGAGGTCATCGACTTTGCGGCGGGCTACTTCGGACTCGGAGATCCGTCCGGCCGTTCCGCGAGAACCGAGCACATCGACGACGACTACGACTCCGACGACTACGACGATGCGGGCCCGGTCGACTACGACGACGTGGACGGCTACGACGAGCCGGACTGGGCGGGCTCGGCTCGCGGTATGACCGCCGGCCAGATTCGTGACCGTGCCTACTCCGGTGATCCGTATGAGAACTATCCCCCCGACGTCACCCCGAGCCGCCGATCGCGCGCCACGTCGCGGAGCCTCGCGGATGCACCCACCGACGAGATCGTCGACGAGGTCACCGAACCCATTGTCGACGAGATCACCGAGGAGATCGGTCGACCGGCACCGCGCAAGCCGCGAGCGCCCCGCAAACCTCGCGTGGAGAAGGAACCGGCCGCCGCGCCTGCGGCACCCGATGTGCCCGAGGGCGACTATCGGCTGCCACCGTCGTCGTTGCTGATCGACGGAGATCCACCCAAGCAGGGCAGCCGGTCCAACGACGACATGATCGACCGCATCTCCGGTGTGCTCGAACAGTTCAAGATCGACGCCGCGGTGACCGGCTACACGCGCGGTCCGACGGTCACCCGCTACGAGGTGGAACTCGGACCCGGCGTCAAGGTCGAGAAGATCACCGCGCTGCAGCGCAACATCGCCTACGCGGTCGCCACCGACAACGTGCGCCTGCTGGCGCCGATCCCGGGCAAGTCGGCAGTCGGTATCGAGGTGCCGAACTCCGATCGGGAGATGGTGCGTCTGGCCGATGTGCTCAACGCGTCATCGACCCGAAAAGACAAGCATCCGTTGGTGATCGGCCTCGGCAAGGACATCGAGGGCGATTTCGTCAGCGCCAATCTGGCCAAGATGCCGCACCTGCTGGTCGCCGGATCGACCGGATCGGGCAAGTCGAGCTTCGTGAACTCGATGCTGGTGTCGCTGCTCACGCGTGCCACACCCGACCAGGTGCGGATGATCCTGATCGACCCGAAGATGGTCGAGCTCACGCCGTATGAAGGCATCCCGCACCTCATCACCCCGATCATCACACAGCCGAAGAAGGCGGCGGCGGCGCTGGCGTGGCTGGTCGAGGAGATGGAGCAGCGCTACCAGGACATGAAGGCGTCGCGCGTCCGCCACATCGACGACTTCAACGCGAAGGTGAACTCCGGCGAGATCACCACGCCGCTCGGCTCCGAACGCGTGTACAAGCCGTATCCGTACATCCTGGCCATCGTCGACGAGCTCGCCGACCTCATGATGACCGCGCCACGCGACGTGGAGGATGCGATCGTGCGCATCACCCAGAAGGCGCGTGCTGCCGGTATCCATCTGGTCCTGGCCACCCAGCGTCCCTCGGTGGACGTTGTGACCGGCCTGATCAAGACCAACGTGCCCTCGCGGCTGGCGTTCGCGACGTCCTCGCTCACCGATTCGCGCGTGATCCTCGATCAGCCCGGCGCCGAGAAGCTCATCGGCATGGGCGATGGACTGTTCCTGCCGATGGGCGCCAACAAGCCCATCCGTATGCAGGGTGCGTTCATCACCGACGAGGAGATCGGCGCGGTCGTCGACTTCAGCCGCGAACAGGCCGATCCGGAGTACACCGAGGGCGTGACGACGGCGAAGGCCGGTGACAAGAAGGACATCGACGCCGACATCGGCAACGACCTCGACGATCTCCTGCAGGCCATCGAACTCGTGGTGTCCAGTCAGTTCGGGTCGACGTCGATGCTGCAGCGCAAGCTTCGCGTCGGATTCGCGAAGGCCGGGCGGCTCATGGATCTGATGGAGACCCGCGGCGTTGTCGGACCGAGCGAGGGGTCCAAAGCGCGTGAGGTCTTGGTGAAGCCGGAGGACCTGGCCGGTGTGATCGCGTCGATCACCGGTGGCGGTGACGACGCGGGCGAAACCACCGAATAGGACCGGCCGGGTTTCCATGTCGGAATTGTTCGGTTAGGCTGGGCAACGATCGAAGAGGGGAGTATCCCCGATCTCGTGGCGTTTCCGTCAATACGGTCGAGATGTCATCCGGTGCCGAACACCGTGTGCTCATGTCCCGGCCCGGATGCGCCGGTCCGGTTCAACCCCCGGGCGGGAGAGACCTCTGGCATCGCAACGTAACGCTGCGCGCTGGAGGTAGTAGGTCTCATGGTTGTCTCGCCCACCGTCTGGGTCATCACCTGTGTGGTGATCCTGGCGCTTTTCGTCTTCGACTTCTTTGCCCACGTGCGTGTTCCCCACGCGCCGTCGCTGAAGGAATCCGGTACCTGGTCGGCGGTCTACATCACGATCGCACTGATCTTCGGTCTCTTCGTCTGGTGGAAGTGGGGTGGCACCTACGGCGGTGAGTACTACGCCGGCTATGTCACCGAGAAGGCACTGTCCGTCGACAACCTGTTCGTCTTCGTCATCATCATGTCGAAGTTCGCCGTGCCCAAGGAGTATCAGCAGAAGGTGCTGCTCCTGGGCATCGTGATGGCGCTGGTGATGCGCGGTATCTTCATCGCGGTCGGTGCCGCGGCCATCAATGCCTACAGCTGGGTGTTCTACCTGTTCGGTGCATTCCTCATCTTCACCGCGATCAAGCTGCTGCGTGAGAGCGACGATCCCGTCGAACACGAGGAGCAGCGCGAAAGCCGACTCGAGCGGTTCGTGAAGCGAGTCCTGCGCACCCATGACGAATACGACCGCGACAAGCTGTTCACCCGCGTGAACGGCAAGCGGCTGGCCACCCCGATGCTCACCGTGCTCATCGTTATCGGGTTCACCGACGTGTTGTTCGCCCTGGACTCGATCCCGGCGATCTACGGACTGACCCAGGAGGCCTACCTGGTGTTCACGGCCAACGCGTTCGCACTGATGGGTCTGCGCCAGCTGTACTTCCTGCTCGGCGGACTGCTCGACCGCCTCGTCTACCTGTCCTTCGGGCTGTCGTTCATCCTGGCGTTCATCGGCGTCAAACTCGTGCTGCACGCGCTGCACGAGAACACCCTGCCGTTCATCAACGGCGGCGAGCACGTCAGCGTCCCGGAGATATCGACACCGATGTCGCTCGGCGTCATCGTCGGCACGCTGGTGATCACGACGGTGGCCAGCCTCTTGTCGTCGAAGAAGCCGGATGCCGAACAGGTGGAAGCCGCCGAGCCGTCAGAACCGGAGAAGCAGCGACCGTCGGAGCCGTGACGCGAAGGCTGTAGCAATCAGTCACCGAACGGACCGTAGATGTTGGTCCACTCCTTGACCTCGACGGCGTCGATGGCCTCGTGCGCGTTGAACGGATCGTTCGCGAGAAATGCCTCGGCACCGTCGAGGTCGTCGGCGCGGACGAGGATCAGCGCGCCGGTGCCGTCGGGGTAGGGGCCGGCGATGAGGATGTTGCCGGCGCTGTGTTCTTCGCCGAGCCACTCGCGGTGCAGCGCGCGGTGCTGGTCACGGATCGCTGCCTTGGCGGGGCGATATGTGTAGTGGACGGCGAAGATCGCCACTGTGTGCTCCTCGGTGGTGTTGGGTCGAATGGGGGTCGGGTCAGAGGTTGGCCAGCATCCTGGTGTTACCCAGCGTATTCGGCTTGACGTAGCTCAGGTCGAGGAACTCGGCGACGCCGGTGTCATAGGACCGGCACATCTCCTCGAACACCTCGCGGGTGACGGGGGTGCCCTCGATCTCGACGAATCCGTGCCGGGCGAAGAAGCTGGTCTCGAAGGTGAGCACGAAGACCCGGGAGAGCTGAAGCTCACGTGCGACGTCCATGAGGCGTCCCACGAGAACGTGGCCGATCCCGCGTCCGGCATGGGCATTGTCGACGGCGACGGTGCGCACCTCGCCGAGGTCGGCCCACAGCACGTGGAGCGCACCGCATCCCACGACCACGCCGTCGACGTCGGCGACCCAGAACTCCTGGACGGCTTCGTAGAGGGTGACCAGGTTCTTCTCGAGGAGAATGCGGCCCGCGTACTGATCGATGAGCTCCTTGATGCGCGGTACGTCGGAGGTTCGTGCGCGACGGATCACGGTCGACCCGGGGGTCGTGGCAGGCGTTCCGGTGCCGTCGGCGTCACTGTGCATACGGACATCTTGCCTTCTCGGCATGGGAGTGTCCGGGGCTGGTTCCGACCTCGTCGCAACCGCGTATGGAACGGGCCGATACGCTGGGCACGTGCGGATCTACCACCTTGCCGGCAAACAGGCGACACGGCAGGGCGTGTGCCCATGACCGAACGGATGCGGCGGGCGGTCGGCGAGCACCCCATCGCGAATGCGGGACGTGGTCCCGACCACATCACCGATCCGGTCGACCCGGTGCCGGTGATGAACATCGCGAACGCCCTCACCGTGTTCCGGATCATCCTGGTCCCGATCTTTCTGATCGCATTGTTCGTCGACGGCGGCGAGAGCACCACGTGGCGGATCGTGGCGGCGGTGATCTTCGCGGTGGCCGCGCTCACCGATCGGTACGACGGACGAGTGGCGCGCGAACGCGGCCTCATCACAGACTTCGGCAAACTCGCGGATCCGATCGCCGACAAGGCGCTGATCGGGGCGGCGCTGATCGGGCTGTCGATCCTCGACATCCTGCCGTGGTGGGTGACTGCGGTGATCCTCGCGCGCGAGCTGTGGGTGACGGCCCTGCGATTCTGGGTGCTGAGGCACCGCGTCATCCCGGCCAGTCGCGGTGGCAAGCTCAAGACCCTCCTGCAAGCGGTGTCGATCGGGCTCTATCTACTTCCGCTCAGTGGTGCCTGGCAGGTCGCGGCGGACATCATCATGGGCGTTGCTCTGGTCATCACGGTGCTCACCGGTCTCGACTACACGTGGCAGGCTTGGTCGGCCCGGACCAAGGGGCGCGAGGACGAGTCGGAGTCGACCCGAGATCACGACGCGGCGCCTGGACGCAATGGTTCGCTGCGCGATGACGCGTCCGAACGACAGACCGGGGTGTGAACGGCGCCCGGCCAGAACTTCGACTACTGTCGTTCAAACGGATCGTCGGGGAACGGAACGACCGGCCGGTGCGTTGAATGACCTGAGTGCACCCGTATGGGTGGCAGGTCAGGGGAATCAGACGGAGAGGGGTCTCGATGGCGATGCTTCTGCGCGAGGCACTGGGCGAGAGCCTGCGCCGGGTGCGTACAGACCAGGGCCGGACGCTGCGCGAGGTGTCCACCGACGCCCGGGTGAGCCTCGGCTACCTCTCGGAGGTGGAGCGCGGACAGAAGGAGGCGTCGAGCGAACTGCTCGCGGCCATCTGTGATGCGCTCGACGTGGAGATCGCCGATCTGCTCCTCGACGCGGGCAACGCGATGCGGCCTGCCGAACTGGCCGGCTCCGAGTTCGAGTCCACCGTGGTCATCCCGGCCCCGGCCGATCATCGCAAGGCAACGGCACTCGCCGCAGCCTGAGACCGTCTCCGACGGCGTCAAGCAGATGACGCCGCCACCATTGCGCCGTCTCAGACGCTAAATTGGGGTGCAAAGTTCTCTACCGCTGAATTGGAGTGACGACGAGCATGGCGAACCCGTTCGTGAAGATGTGGCGCTACCTGATGGCACTCGGAAACCAGAAGATCGACGAGAACGCCGATCCCAAGGTGCAGATCCAGCAGGCCATCGAGGATGCGCAACGTCAGCACCAGGCGTTGAGTCAGCAGGCCGCGTCGGTCATCGGCAACCAGCGTCAGCTGGAGATGAAGCTCAACCGCCAGCTCGAAGAGGTGGAGAAGCTGCAGGCCAACACCCGGCAGGCGCTGACGCTGGCCGATCAGGCCGCGGCCGCCGGTGACACGCAGAAGGCGACCGAGTACACCAACGCCGCGGAGGCATTTGCTGCCCAGCTCGTGACCGCGGAGCAGAGCGTCGAAGACCTGAAATCACTGCACGATCAGTCGCTGCAGGCCGCCGCGCAGGCCAAGAAGGCGGTCGAACGCAACGCACTCGTCCTGCAGCAGAAGCTTGCCGAGCGGTCGAAGCTGCTCAGCCAGCTGGAGCAGGCGAAGATGCAGGAGCAGGTGAGCGCCTCGCTCAATCAGATGAGCGAGCTGTCGGTGCCGGGCAACACCCCCAACCTCGACCAGGTCCGCGAGAAGATCGAACGTCGATACGCGAACGCACTCGGGTCGGCCGAGCTGGCCCAGAACTCGGTGCAGGGTCGGATGGCGGAGGTCGAGCAGGCGGGCATCCAGATGGCCGGACACTCACGACTGGAGCAGATCCGTGCGAGCATGCGCGGTGAGGCCCTCCCGTCCGCGGGCGCTCAGGGCGCGGTTGCGCCGCCCGCCGCGGCTCCGGCGCCTCCGTCGGTCACCAAAGAGCCCGGACAAGCGGGTAGCTGACGCTGCGCGTTGCGATAGTCGCGGGTCCCGATGCGGGACATGCCTTTCCGGCATTTGCGCTGGCCGAGCGATTCGCCACCGGAGGCGATGCGCCAACCGTCTTCACCGGCCTGCGATGGCAGGATGCGGCTCGTCGGCGCCAGGTGGACATCACTGAGTTGCCTGGACTCGCCGTGGCCGAGAACGACGATGATGCCGATGCCGGCGAGAAGTTGTCCGCGCGTGCGGCCAGGATGGCGGTTGCTCTCCGGCCGTTGATCGACAGCGGTGATCACGACTTGGTGATCTCCGACGTCATCACCGTGGCAGGCGGTTGGGCGGCCCAGATGTGTGGGCTGCCGTGGATCGAGCTGTCGCCGCACCCGCTGTATCTGCCGTCGAAGGGATTGCCACCCGTCGGCTCGGGACTCGCTGCGGGCACCGGCGTTCGCGGACGGTTACGTGACAGCGCGATGCGCGCCTTGAGCGCCACGTCGGTCCGTCAGGGGGAGCGGCAGCGGGAGAGCGCCCGCGCCACCGTCGGATTGACCGGCGCCGGGTCTTGCCCCGACGCCCGATTTGTGGCGACGCTTCCCGGACTGGAGGTGTATCGGCCGGATTGGCCGGCTCGCACCCATCTGATCGGACCGCTGTTGTGGGAGCCCACCGACGAGTCGTTCGACGCGCCGAGGGGGCCCGGGCCGCTGGTGATCGTCGCGCCGTCGACCGCGGTCACCGGAGCGCAGGACATGGTGACGGCGACGTTGCGCGGGTTGTCGGAGCTGAAATCGCCGGTCCGCGTGGTGGTTTCGTCGCTCGACCCGCCGGATGTGGTTACCGGGCACCCGAACATGACGGTGGTGTCCGGCCTGGGCCGTCAAGACGAGATCCTCGCCGACGCCGACCTCGCGGTGTGCGGTGCCGGGCACGGGATGCTGGCCAAGGCGCTGCTCGCCGGAGTGCCGGTGGTGACGGTGCCGGGCGGCGGTGACCAGTGGGAACTCGCCAACCGGGTGAACCGTCTGGGGGCGGGTCGTTTGGTGCGCCCGGTCACCGCCGACGCGATCACCGATGCCGCCCGCACGATCCTTGCCGATCCCGGATTCACCGACGCTGCACGGCGCATCGGCGCGTCCAACGCGGATGTCGTCGACCCGGTCGCGGTGGCACGACACGTGGTCGCCATCGCCGCCGGGAGGGAACGTAGGGTGGGACCGTGCGCCTGACCGAGTTCACCGATCTGATGACTGCGGAATTCGGTGTGCCGTCGGCAGATTCGATCCTTGTCGACCATGTGCTGACCGAGTTCGGTGGCCGCACGGGCGCACAGGCCATCGACGACGGGGAGGACCCACGCGACGTGTGGGTGGCCATCTGCCGGGACTTCGACGTGCCGAAGCAACGGTGGTAGGCGCCTACCAGTGCACGTGGTCGGCCATGTCCAGCAGACGTCTGCGTCGGGTTTCGGAGGTCGCGCCGACCCAGGCGATGAGGCCGTACACATGCGCGCGGAAATCCGGGTGGGCGCTGTGGTTCTGTGATTCGGGGCCGTGCCGGGCCGCGTTGTGCAGCAAGGCCCGCAGCCGGTCGTAGTCTTCGCGCGACACCTGCGGGCGGTCGTTGACCACGAGGCCGGCCAGGCGCTGACGCTGGTGCGCCGGCATGATGCGCACCTTCTCCGGGTGCACGACAAACCCGCAGTCCTCGACGATCCGGAGCAGCGTCCACAGCGCGCGGTCGGCGTCCATGGCATCCCCGGAGACTGCCAGGTCGTCGCCATATCGTGTGTAACGCAACTGATTTCGTCGGGCGTATCCGTCGAGTCGTTGGTCGAGCCTGCGCAAGGCCAGGTTTGCCAGGTGCGGTGAGGTCGGCGCACCCTGCGGGAGATGGCGTCGGCGCAGCAACCCGGCGTGCGCGGGGTCGACGCCGACGAGTTGGTCGGGCGGGGTTGTGGTGGTGCACAGTTCGGCCAGTACCCGTGCGACACCCGCCGGATATCCCGCCTGCGCGAACACGTGTCGGACCCGCGACACGGTGATCGACTCGAAACAATGGCGAAGGTCGGCGCGCAGGACCACCGGTCGATCGCTGTGCGCCCACGCGAAGGCCGCGGTCGAGCCGCCGGGAACAAAGCCGCGCGCAGCCGGATGCGCCGGAATCCGTTGGACGAGACGGCGCAGGATCCGGCGCTGTGTTTCCCGCAACATGGGTTTGGGTGCTTCGATGATCCTTGTGCCGGTGCGCTTTTCGCGGTGGGACACCCGATAGTGCCGCAGGGCCGGGCGTGCTGTGGTCAGCCACGACCCGCGGTCGGCGAACCAATCCACCTCCGCCGGTGTGAGAGCCAGCCAGGCCGCGACATCGTCGACACCGGTGAGGACGGGCAGTTCGTAGGGGAGGGAATCGATCGGTGCCGGACCGGGCAGGTCGATCGGGTGGCCGCGGTGCTCGGGTTGTTGCCATCGGCGCAAGGCCTCACGGATGAGGGCCGGTCGGGATGACCGGAACGTGCAGCAGCGGCGCCGTGAAGCACGCGAAGCGTGCCGTCCGGCGTCGGACGCAGAGACCAACTGTGGAATGTACCCAGGGGTTGCCCCTGAGACGGATCGATTGATCCACTCTCGCCCCGACCTGCCCCACCACGCAGATGACGCTAACCGATCGTCGGGACTCGGGCAGATCTGACGCGCGTGTCGCCTTGCCATCGAACACGTGTTCGTCCATGCTGTGGGTCAGAGGGAACCGGGAGCGAGGCTCTCGCGTCCAAGAGAGTGTCACAGAAGAACGCAATGCCGCAGAAGAACAGTTTTGTCATAGCCCGCAGATAACGTGCAGACGTGAAATCCCGGACATCGAAATCACCAGCCGGACAGAAGTCACCTGCCGGACAACGGAGGAGAAACCCCATGGCACCAGCCCCGCAAGACCGCGAGAAGGCTCTCGACCTGGCTCTCGCGCAGATCGACAAGAACTTCGGCAAGGGATCGGTGATGCGGCTCGGAGAGGAGACCCGCCAGCCGATCGAGGTCATCCCGACCGGCTCGATCGCGCTCGACGTCGCGCTCGGCATCGGTGGTCTGCCGCGTGGACGCATCGTCGAGATCTACGGACCGGAGTCCTCGGGTAAGACCACCGTGGCGCTGCACGCCGTGGCGAACGCGCAGGCGCAGGGCGGTATCGCGGCCTTCATCGACGCGGAGCATGCGCTCGACCCCGACTACGCGGCCCGGCTCGGTGTCGACACCGACGCACTGCTGGTGTCGCAGCCCGACACCGGCGAGCAGGCACTGGAGATCGCCGACATGCTGATCCGCTCGGGTGCGCTCGACATCCTCGTCATCGACTCGGTGGCCGCGCTCGTGCCGCGCGCCGAGATCGAGGGCGAGATGGGAGACAGCCACGTCGGCCTGCAGGCCCGCCTGATGAGCCAGGCGCTGCGCAAGATGACCTCGGCGCTGAGCAACTCCAAGACCACGGCCATCTTCATCAACCAGCTCCGCGAGAAGATCGGCGTGATGTTCGGCTCGCCGGAGACCACCACGGGCGGCAAGGCGCTGAAGTTCTATTCGTCTGTGCGACTGGATGTCCGGCGCATCGAGACGCTGAAGGACGGTACCGACGCGGTCGGTAACCGCACGCGGGTGAAGGTCGTCAAGAACAAGGTGGCGCCGCCGTTCAAGCAGGCCGAGTTCGACATCCTCTACGGCCAGGGCATCTCCAAGGAGGGCTCGCTGATCGACATGGGCGTGGCCGAGGGCTTCATCCGCAAGTCCGGCTCGTGGTTCACCTACGAGGGCGATCAACTCGGCCAGGGCAAGGAGAACGCCCGCAAGTTCCTGCTCGAGAACACCGACATCCGCGACGAGGTCGAGAAGAAGATCAAAGAGAAACTGGGTATCGGCGCGGTCGTCGACGCCGACGATGTCGCACCTGCCCCGGTGGAGTTCTGAACCGGATGACCGACGCCTCGGACCCCGAGGAGCCCACCGGTCCCAGTGCCTGGGACGCGGCGCTACGGCTTCTCGGGGTCCGAGCGCGTTCTCGCCAAGAAATGGCGCAGCGGCTGGCGCGCAAGGGTTTTGACGAGGACACGGTCGCCGACGTGATGGCTCGGCTCGACCGTCACCAGCTCATCGACGACACCGACTTCGCCACGGAATGGGTGCGCTCGCGGCACGCGCATTCGGGCCGCGGTCGGGTGGCACTACGGCACGAGTTGCGGGCCAAGGGAATCGACGAATCCACCATCAGCGCCACCCTCGCGGAGGTGGACCCGGACGACGAACGGGCGATGGCCGCGAGCCTCGTCGCGCGCAAACTGACCCCTTCCGCGGCCGAGCGCGTGGCTGCCGACCCGGCCGAGCGCGACAAGGCCTTTCGCCGGCTGGTCGGCATGCTGGTTCGGCGGGGCTACGCGCAGTCGATGGCGATCGACGTCGTGACCGAGGAGCTCGAGGTACGCCTAGGAGACACGCCCTAAGTGCCGGTTGACCGCGACGACTTGGCAATGAACGGCATGTTCTCCATCGCGGCGGCGTCGGCCTGGTCGTGGTCGGGTGTGTCGACCTTCCGGCGACCCGAGCGCAGCCGCTTCTCCAACCAGGTCGCAAACCACGACAGAGCGAAGTTGATGGCGATCATGATGACCGCGACCACGAACAGCGCCGGGATGTAGTTGCCGTAGCGGGCCGACGACAGCAGTGCCGACCGGATGATCTCCGAGTAGCCGATGATGTAGCCGAGCGCACTGTCCTTCAGCGCGACGACCATTTGAGAGACCAGCGCCGGCATCATCGCCGTGATCGCCTGCGGCAGCAGGATGACGCGCATCATCTGTCCCTTGCGCAGACCCAGGGCCTTGGACGCCTCGGTCTGGCCGTTGGGCAGCGAGTTGATACCCGAGCGCAGGATCTCTGCCATGACCGACCCGTTGTAGAGCGTCAATCCGGTCACGACCGCGGCGAAGGCCAACTGTGACGCCGGCACGATGCCGTAGATCGCGAACAGGAACCAGGTGAAGACCATCAGGATCAGCACCGGAATTGCCCGGAACACTTCGACGAAGAACCCGGCGACGAGGCGTACCCATAGGTGATCGGAGAGTCGTCCGATACCCAGCACCGCACCGAGGATCAGGGCGAGGACGATGGATACCGCCGCTGCCGCCAACGTGCGGAACAGGCCGGGAAGGATGTACCCCGACCAGGTGCTCCACTTGAGGAAGGGGCTCCACTTCTCGCCGAGGAACTGGTCGTTGCCGGCGAGCACGATGATCACCCATGCCGCGATCGCAATCAGGACTGCGATGAAGACGACCGCGATGATGCGGTTGCGCATCCGGGCCTTGGGCCCGGGTGCGTCATAGAGGACGGTTGCGTCGGCGCTCATCGCTTCACCGCCAGTCGCTTGGCCAGCCAGCCGAAGATGAATCCTTCGGTGAGGGTGATGATCATGAATCCGACGGCGATGATGCCGAAGATCAAGAACAGTTGGTCGGAGTAGGTTTCGATCTCTGTCTTCATCAACAGCGACGCCTCGGCAACACCGATCGCGGAGGCGATGGTGGTGTTCTTCGTCAGGGCGATGAGGACGCTGCCGAGCGGACCGATCACCGACCGGAGCGCCTGCGGCAGCACGATGACCCCGAAGACCTGGGTGAACGACAGTCCGAGTGACCGCGCCGCCTCCGCCTGGCCGAGGGGCACCGTGTTGAAGCCGGAGCGAAGTGTCTCGCAGACGAAGGTCGCCGTGTAGGCGATGAAGCCGACCACGGCGAGCCAGAAGTTGTTGGTCTTGAGCGTCGAGGAGAACGTGACGCCCAGGTTGTAGGAGAGGCCGATGGCACAGAACAGGATGATCAGCGTGAGCGGTGTGTTGCGAAAGACGTTGACGTACACGGTCGCGAATCCGCGCATCACCGGTACCGGCGACACACGCATGCCGGCGAGAATGATTCCCCAGACCAGCGAGCCGATCGCGGAGAAGAAGGTCAGCTGAAGGGTTACCCAGAATGCAGGCCAGAGTTCTGGCCCCATGGATTCCCAGAGTTCACTCATGTCGTGTCACCTTCCTCACTGCAGATCGGCCGGGCACGGTGTCGACGGGGAGTCGAGGAACTCGAGATTGCCCGGGTCGGGTTTGTAGGAGAAGCTGTCGTTGCGTTCGGCGCGGGTGGCGATCATGTCCACATACGAGGTGCCGAGGTTGTCCTGCAGCGCCTTGGTCCACGGTGAGGTTCCGCCGGCCTCGGGGGTGAGCATCTTGTCGAGGGCGGCGTTGATCGCTTCCTGCGACGCCGTGTCGCCCTTGCCGAGCCCGATGCCGTAGCGCTCGGTGGAGAACGGCGCGCCGGCCTTCTTCAGCACCTTCTTGCCGCTGCTCGTCACACACGCTGCCTTGGGGTAGGTCATCTCGACGAGCTTGAACTGTTCACCCCAGAAGTTGTTGTAGCCGGCCAGGATCGCCTCGTCGGTGGTCAGTGCGTCGACCTTGCCCCGGCGTAGTCCCTCGACGCAGGCCGAGTACGTGTCGTACTCCTGGAGTTGGACCGACGGCAGTTGCGCCTTGACGTTCTGCGCCGACGTCGACCCCGAGACAGAGCACAGCTTCTTGCCCTTGTTGAGATCGGTCAGGGTGTTGATCGAGTCGTCGTCCTCGCGGACCAGCAGGCCCTGATAGGTCGTGAGGTAGGGCCCGCCGAAGTCGACCTTCTTCGACCGTGCCGCGTTGATCGAATAGGTGGCGGCGATCATGTCGACCTCGCCGTTCTCGATCATCGCCTCGCGGCGCGCCGACGGCGTCTCACGCCAGGTGATCTTCGGATGGTCGACGCCGAGTTGATCGGCGATGGCGTTCACGACGTACGTCGACACATCGGCGTCGAAGCCGTCGACCCCGCCGGTCTCGGGGTCGTACAGGCCGAGGCCGGGCTGATCGAACTTCACGCCGAGGACCACGTTGCCGTCCCGGATGGAATCGAGCAGGTTGCGCGGTTCGGTGCTGCCGCACGCGGCAAGGAATCCGCCGACGATCGCCACGGCGAACACGAGAACACCGAGACGTTTTGTCGAGTTGCGTGCCATCTCAGTGGCCCAGGATCTTGCCGAGGAAGTCGCGGGCCCGCTCCGACTTCGGTTGGGTGAAGAAGGATTCCGGATCGGTGTCCTCGACGATTGCGCCGTCGGCCATGAAGATGATGCGGTCGGCCGCCTTGCGTGCGAAGCCCATCTCGTGGGTCACCACCAGCATGGTCATGCCCTCTTTGGCGAGGGACACCATCACGTCGAGCACCTCGTTGACCATCTCGGGGTCGAGCGCGGAGGTGGGTTCGTCGAACAGCATCACCTTGGGTTCCATGGCGAGCGATCGCGCGATCGCCACACGCTGCTGCTGTCCGCCGGACAACTGCGCGGGGTACTTGTCCTTCTGGGTGGCGATGCCCACGCGCTCGAGCAGGGCGAGAGCCTGTTTGGTGGCGTCGGCCTTGCTCTTCTTGCGCACCTTGGTCGGCGCGAGGGTGACGTTGTCGATGATCGTCTTGTGCGAGAACAGATTGAAGGACTGGAAGACCATGCCGACGTCGGCGCGCAGCCCGGCGAGGTCCTTGCCTTCGGCGGGAAGCAGTTTCCCTTCGACGTAGATCTCGCCGCTGTCGATGGGTTCGAGCCGGTTGATGGTTCGGCACAGGGTCGATTTGCCCGAGCCCGACGGCCCGAGCACCACGACGACCTGCCCGGTCGGCACTTCGAGATTGATGTCCTTGAGCACGTGCAGCGAACCGAAGTGTTTCTGCACATCCTTCATGACGATCATCGGCGACCCGGTGGTTCCCGATGCTGCTTGCGTCTGCGACGCGTCATTCGGCGAAACGGTCATAAGGCACCCTAACCGCGTAATCGGCCTCAGTCGCGCTGGAACGCGAAACGTCGCCTCGGGGTGTCGCAATGATGTCCTCAGGAGTCGATTTGCACCGATCCGTACCCTGGTAGGAGTGAGTATCGACCTCTCGGAGCCCCGCGACCTGGCAACATCGCCAGTCGGCGAGCCGGCTCATCAGACGCGCAGCTATCAGGTGCGTACCTACGGGTGCCAGATGAATGTGCACGATTCCGAACGTATCTCCGGCCTCCTGGAGGGCGCCGGATACGTCCGTGCGGCCGACGGCGCCGAGGCCGATCTGGTGGTGTTCAACACCTGCGCGATCCGGGAGAACGCGGACAACAAGCTTTACGGCAATCTGTCGCATCTCGCGCCCGTCAAATCGAGCCGTCCCGGTATGCAGATCGCGGTCGGCGGGTGCCTCGCCCAGAAGGACAAGGACACCGTCCTCAAGCGGGCGCCGTGGGTCGACGTGGTCTTCGGGACGCACAACATCGGTTCGCTGCCGGCGCTGCTCGACCGCGCACGCCACAACGAGGCCGCCCAGGTCGAGATCCTCGACGCGCTCGACAGGTTCCCGTCGACGCTGCCGGCCAAACGCGAGTCCGCATACTCGGGGTGGGTGTCGGTGTCCGTCGGATGCAACAACACCTGCACCTTTTGCATCGTGCCGTCGTTGCGCGGCAAAGAAGTGGACCGCCGCCCCGGCGACGTGCTCGCCGAAGTGCAGGCCCTCGTCGACCAAGGCGTCCTCGAGGTGACCCTGCTGGGGCAGAACGTGAACGCCTACGGCATGTCCTTCGCCGATCCCGAACTGCCGCGCAACCGCGGCGCATTCGCCGAACTCCTTCGTGCCTGCAGAACCATCGACGGCCTCGAACGGGTCCGGTTCACCTCGCCGCACCCCGCCGAGTTCACCGACGACGTCATCGATGCGATGGCCGCGACCCCCAACGTCTGCCCGCAGCTGCACATGCCGCTGCAATCGGGGTCCGATCGCGTGCTGCGCGCCATGCGACGCAGCTACCGGCAGACCAAGTTCCTCGGCATCCTCGACAAAGTGCGCGCCGCGATGCCGCACGCCGCGATCACCACGGACATCATCGTCGGCTTTCCCGGGGAGACCGAAGAGGACTTCCAGGAGACGCTGGACGTGGTCGCCCGCGCTCGCTTCTCCAGTGCGTTCACCTTCCAGTACTCGCCGCGACCCGGAACCCCGGCGGCAACCATGGCCGACCAGGTGGCACCTGAGGTGGTCAGCGAGCGTTATCAGCGGCTGATCGCCCTACAGGAACAGATCTGTCTGTCGGAGAACGAGTCGCTGATCGGCTCGGAGGTCGAACTGCTCGTGGTCGACGACGACGGTCGCAAATCGGCCCGGACACAGCGGATGACGGGCCGAGCCCGGGATGGGCGGCTGGTGCACTTCGCGGTCGACGCCGCCGCCGACCGCGCCCGTATCCGGCCGGGCGACGTGGTGCACACGACGGTGACGGCGGCCGCGCCGCATCACCTGATCGCAGACTCCGGGGTGGCCGGGCACCGGACGACCCGTGCCGGCGATGCCCACGAACAGCAGCGGACCCCGACCACGCCGCCGGTCGGCGTCGGCCTCGGTATCCCGGCCATCGGTGTTCCGCCGGTGGCGCAAGAGGTTGGGTGTGGCGGCGGTTGCGGTTGAGCCGGGTGCACCATGGACGCGGGTTCACGATTGACACTGAGAACGACATGATTGAGGCGATGACATGACACAGCCGGACGGGTCCGCGGACCGATTCGCGGAATATGCGGGGGACCTTCGCAAGGCCGAGAAGAAGGTCGCCGGAGAAATCGATCCCGGGGCGCGCGCACTCGTCGTCGCCGTCGCCGTGCTGCTGGCGATGGTCTCGCTGATCCTGCCGCATACCGGTTCGGCCACCGGGATCGAGGTGCTGACCTTTGCCCCGGACTCCAAGGCGGAGTTGGTCACCATCACCTCCAAGGTCTTTGTCTACCTGCTCGTCATCTTCGGGATCGGCGCGTCGATGCTCGCACTCCTCACGCGCCGGTGGCTCATCGCGTGGATTGCTCTGTGCGGCAACGCGATTGCGTGCGTGGCCGGGATGCTTGCGTGGTGGTCGCGAAACACTCCCGGCGTCAACGACGTCCATCCGCCGAGCGGCGTCGGGATCGGGCTCGTCCTCGGGTGGCTCGCGGTCTTCGTCTTGACCTTCCACTGGGCGCGGGTGGTATGGGCCCGCAGCACCTACCATCTCGCCCTCGAAGAAGAACGACGCAAGGAAGCCGCCGCACGCGACGCGCATGCGCTGTCGTTGCAGCGCAAGCCCGACAACCCGGCCTGACGGCGGGTCAGCGGTCGCCGATGGCGCTCTGCGCGGCCTGGGCCCATTCCCGCCACTGGGCGGCCTGCTCACGCAGCGCGGTGGCGTCCTTGTCCTTGCCGCGCTCGGCCGCTTTGCGTGCCTGATCCTCCAGCTGTGCGGCGCGGTCGGCGAACTGTGCGGCCCGAGCCTGGGCCTCCGGGTCGGTGCGCTGCCACTGGGCGTCTTCGGCGTCACGGATCCGCTTCTCGAGGCCACGTGCCCGGGCCTCGAGTGACGACATCTGATCGCGCGGAACCTTGCCGATCTCGTCCCACTTGTCGCGGAACACCCGAAACTCGCGGCGTGCGCCGTCGAGGTCGGTGGCCGGATCGATGGCCTTCTCCGCTGCGTCGAGCAAGTCGATCTTGGCCTGGGCGTTCGCCGTGAACTCGGCGTCGCGTTCGGACGTCGCCGCGTTCCGGGCGGCAAAGAAGACGTCCTGCGCGGCCTTGAACCGCTGCCAGAGCGCGTCGTCGGCATCGCGGGGTGCCCGTCCGGCGGCCTTCCACTCGGTCAGCAACTCGCGGAATCTCGCCGACGTCGGACCCCAGTCCGTCGAACTCGACAGCTCCTGAGCCTGGGTGATCAGTTCTTCCTTGCGGGCCCGGGCGCCTGCGCGCTCGCGGTCGAGCTCGGCGAAATGGGCTCCACGCCGACGGTTGAAGCTGTCGCGCGCCTTGGCGTAGCGCTTCCAGAGGACGTCGTCGGTTTTGCGATCGACACCCTTGATCGTCTTCCATTCGTCGAGGATCTGCCGGAGACGGTCGCCGGCCGACTTCCACTGCGACGCCTCCGCACCGATCTGCTCGGCTTCGGCGGCCAGTGCCTCCTTGCGGGCGATGGCGTCGGCGCGTGCCTTCTCCTTGCTCTCCCGGATCTCGTCGGCGACCTCGTCGGCACTCCCGACGATTGCGGTCAATCGCGTGTGCAAAGCCGAAACATCGCCGATCACATGGGCGTTGGGCAGCTCGTCGAGCAGATGTCGGGCTGCAGCCTGCGACTTGCGCGGATCGCCCGACCGCGCGGCAAGACGCTCCTCCAAGATCTCCACCTCGGTGGCCAGATCGTCGAAGCGTCGGGCGAAGTGGTCGAGTCCCTCTTCGACGGTGCCCGCCTGCCACGACCCGATTTCGCGCTCACCGTCTTCGGTCTTCAACCACACCACGCCGTTCTCGTCGATCCGGCCGAACTTGTGCGGATCGCCGTGCGGGATCAGCGTGGGGGCGATCACCGGCGGGGTCTGCACTACGTCCGGACGGGCCGTCGCACCGGGTCGGGGACCCGGTTTGGGGCGCGGACCCGGCTTGGGCTTGGGAGCGGGGGGAGCCGGGGTCGGAACGAGGGTGGGCGCATCCGATGCCGGTGAATCCGAGGCTGCCGATTCCGGTGCTGGGGCGGGATCGTTCGGGTTGGTCATGTGCAGGGTCCTACCGCTGGTTGGTTGCCGCGCGTCACGGCTGCCAGTCGCTGGAGACGAAGGTCGTCGCGATCCTACGCGCGCGACGAACTTCGACAGTACGGATCCATTCAAGCAGTTCAGGGCCGCGCATGTGGCGACAGCCGGTAGCTGGGCTAGCGTCGTGGTGTGTTGGCTGCCGTCGTCTTCGAACCCAGCGCTCCGCTCCTGGTCCCCGAGGTGGCCGGTCCGGCAGCGACCGACACCGTTGCGGTGCGTGCCGCCGCGGTGTCGGCACTTGCGAGCGCCACGACCGGCTGCGACAAGTGGATCGCTCTCGGCGCCACCGATTGTGGCGGCTCGGGACAGATGCCGACGCCGTCGGAGGTCGGCACCTTCGCGCGGTTCGGCGTGGATGTGTCCGTGACCCTGACCGCCGGCCGAACCGATCCACACGCTGTCGATCCGGAGATGAGTCTGTCGATGCTCGTCGCGGCATGGCTGCGCGGCCAAAGCGGAATCGACCGGTGCCGGCCCGTGCTCGTCGGTGCCGACACCTCCGCCGCCGGGTGCGCCGTGGTGGGCCGCGGACTCGCGACCGAGATCGCGGCGTCCGATGAGCGGTTCGGCGTGCTCGTCGTCGGCGATGGCGCGACCGCGCTGTCGGCGAAGGCTCCAGGGGGCGGACTGCGGGAGTCGGCGGTCGTGTTGCAGAAGGTGATCGACGAGGCCATGGCAGGCCCGGAACCCGAACGGCTTGCCGCGCTGAGCGAGCCGGAGTGCGAGGCCGAGGGCGTCGCAGGTCGGGTCGCCTGGCAGGTGGCCGCGGCACTGTGTACCGGACTCGCCGTGCGCTCCGAGGTGCTCTACGCCGACGCGCCGTTCGGCGTCGGCTACACGGTGGCGCGATGGATTCCGGAAGGTGCCCGGTGACCGGTACGGCGATGACCGGTGGCGCGACGCGCCCCATCGCCGTCGTCGGGCCCACCGCGGGCGGCAAGTCTGAGCTGGCCCTCGACCTGGCCGAACGGCTGGGTGGGGAGATCGTGAACATCGACGCCATGCAGCAATACCGCGGCATGGACATCGGGACGGCCAAGGTGCCGATCGACCAGCGACGTGGCATTACGCATCACCAGATCGACGTCCTCGACGTCACCGAGGTGGCGACGGTGGCCCGCTACCAGGCCGCCGCGACGGCCGACGTCCAGCGATTGCTCGCCGCCGGGCGGGTACCGGTGATCGTCGGCGGTTCGATGATGTACATCCAGGGTCTGCTCGACGGCTGGAGCTTCCCGGAGACCGACCCGGACGTCCGGCGGCGCTACGAGGACGAGTTGGCGGCGGTCGGGGTGGCCGAGATGCACCGCCGGCTGCGCGCAG